>JAZQOE010000049.1:0-3240 GCA_045627705.1 Kiritimatiellia bacterium
CAATCTTCGATGAGCTTGTGCCGCTTGGCCTCTCCGCGTTCATACGCGGCAATGGACTCGCGAAGGAGCCGTTGGTTCGTTTCGGAAAAGAATGGATCCTCGGCAATGACTTCGAATGGAAGTCGTTGCCGAATCACCGACTGGCGCAAAAAAAGTCGAACGGCGCTAGACAGATCAAGTCCTGCACGGGCGAAGAGTTCTTCCGACTGGTTGCGGAGATCGGAATCAATGCGAATTTGTAGTGTCGATGATGTCATAATGAGGTGTCCTGTAATTCATTCGCATTACAAATTAGCAACTTAACGGTTGAAAATCAATGCATGATTTCCAATGACAACAAAGAAAGGGTGATCACGAAATGACAAACGCATTCATTACCAACCAGGCGGAGAAGAAGCTGGCGGCGCGGATCAAGGCGCTGTGCGGGATGAGCGACCGCTTCGATATGCTTGTCGGTTACTTTTATTTCTCGGCGATTGGCGCAATATCCGATGCCATGTTCGCGGACGACAGCCGCAAGATCCGCGTGCTTGTGGGGATGGATGCGGAACGTGGCACGGGCGTGGCTGGCGAACTCGGGGCGGCGGAAGCGAGGGGTGGTTCAAACGAGGAACGGCGCGCCGCTTTTTACGCCGATATCGAGGTGTCGCTGAAGAATCCTTCGCTCGACAAGAAGGCGTTTTTCGACCGTCTGGAGCATAGTTGAAAACGGGGACAGACCTCGCATGCGTTGCGACGGCGCCCCCGCCGTCGGCCTCTTCGAGTTAGACCGCAGGGATAGGACGCATGGGACGCATAAGACGCATGGGACAAAATGCGAAGTGGAATGCGGTGTGGAATCAGGGAAAAGCGCGGACTGCGCTTGCGGCGGGCGCAGGGCGCCCGCCCTACCTAACTTTTTATCTGTTATCTCGAAAGGCGCACATGACCATCGCCTACGATTTCTGCACGACTTCGCGGACGGCGTTGAGGAATTGGTTTACGTCTGCGAATCGCTTGTAAACCGACGCAAAGCGGACGTATGCGACCTCGTCGATCTGTTCTAGCTTTTGCATGACCTTCTCGCCGATTGCGCTGGATGGGACTTCACCTTCGAATTCCTGGTCCAGCTCCTCTATTAAATCATCGACAAGCACTTCGATGTCGGTCGCTGTCACGGGGCGCTTCTGGCAGGCGCGCATTATGCCGCCGACCAGCTTCTGTCTGCTGAAATCCTCGGTACGGCCGTCACGCTTGACTACGCGCAGCGAGTCGCGCACGATCTCTTCGTAGGTAGTGAACCGAAGCCCGCATGCCTGGCACTCGCGGCGGCGGCGCGTGGCGAGGCCATCGCGCACCGCTCGGCTGTCAAGCACCTTGTCGTTGTCGGCTCCGCATTTTGGGCATTTCATTGCGCGGCCTCCATCGGTCAACCATACGGGAAGAGGACAGCATTGCCAAGGCTGCGGCCATCGCGGACCACTGGCGTCGTGCGTTCGCGCCAGACTTTGCGCCGTCCACAAACGACAGCCTTGTATCCCTTCGCGATAACGAAGCAATCAAGCGTCGCGGCGACCTTTTTCCTTGCCGCGGAACCAGACGATTCGGAAAGGTGTGTCCAAAACTTGCAGTATGAACGCGAGCCAAGCACATCGAAGCCATGCTTGAAGAGATCGAACAACTGCTTATCGACATACCCGGAACGGTCTTTCATGAACAGATTCGCAAGGCCAAGCGGCTTGCGGCATGGCACGGATGCCACGATGAAACCGGTGGGACGCAGTACGCGGTGGACTTCGCGAAGCGTCGCGACATCATGTTCCCATTCGCCAGTGAACATTCCCGATGCGACTACGGCGATGTCGAACTGCTTGTCTTCGAATGGCAGTTCATTCTGCGGGCCAACAGGCGAAATTTCTTCGCCAAGGGTGTTTGCGAAGCATTCGCAATCCGCCTCCGCCCGCGGGACTGCGTACCAATAGCCGCCAAGTTCGCGCAATGCGAGGCTCATCTGCGGATTCATGAAACCAACGTCGATGCACGACTTGTTCTGCACGCCAAACTGGCCGAGCTGATGCATAATCGCATCTAGCTCTTGCTTGGACAGCGCAGAAAGGCGCATGTCGGATTCCGCTACAAATTGTTGGCCCTGAATGTCGCTCATCACTCTATCATCCCATGAACAGGGAATTTAACCATTACATGGCAAGAATAACATGATTGGCATTGGGAAACCATAGGAAAAGCCGAAAGTCTGCGCGAATGGGAACCGCCACGGTTGTGTCTGTTTGACGCGATGCTACTTCGAAACAAGAAATGGGGCGGGAGTGAATGACGCGGCCTTTGCGGCTCCGCCGTCTGGCGATGCGGCGACAGTCTTCAGGAAGAATGTCTCGAGGTCGAGGGACGGATGGTCGATCACGACTTCGCGCCCTGTCGCCTTCGCAATCGCGGCACGCGCCGCCTCGGCTTCATCCGGCGAAAGCCCGTCAACGGTGAAACGGGTCGTATCGGTCCGCCGCAATAGGTCCGAAAGCCTTCCGTTCGCGCGTACCTTGCCGGCATGGACGATCGCCACGCGGTCGCAGATGTCCTCGACATCGGCGAGCAGGTGCGAAGTGGTGAGGATTGTCACCCCTGTCTTCACAAGCGTGAGCAGCAGATCCTTGACCGCCCGGCATCCGATCGGGTCGAGTCCGGAGGTTGGCTCGTCGAGGATCACGAGTTCAGGACGGTTTATCAGCGCCTGTGCAAGGCCGACACGGCGCGCCATGCCCTTCGAGAATTCTCCCACGGGCCGATCCGCGGCCGCTGCAAGGTCGAGCATCGCCAGAAGTTCATCGGTCCGCTTCGAGCATTCCCTCTTGTCGAGTCCCGCAAGCGCACCATAGTACGCCAGCGTTTCGCGGGGCGTGAGGAACGGATGGAGTAGCGTGACTTCGGGAAGGTATCCGAGGCGTGCGCGGGCGCGATGGTCGCCAGGCTGTGCGCCAAGCACACGAAGCATTCCGCCCGTCGGACGCAACAACCCCAGCAGCATCTTGATCGTGGTGCTCTTGCCGGAGCCATTCGGACCGAGAAGGCCGAATATCTCGCCCCGCCGCACTTCAAGGTCAAGTCCATCGACGGCCGTCACGCGCGGCCGCCGCCAGAAGTCGCGAAAGACTTTTTTCAGGCCTTTCGCTTCAATCAGTAGATCGTTCGGTTCCATAACCCGACCAGGTAAAAGGTAATAGGCAATAGGTTTCGTTATTCCGAATC
>JAZQOE010000050.1:0-46120 GCA_045627705.1 Kiritimatiellia bacterium
CAACATGGCAGGTAACGGACCGTGCGCTCGGTCCCGCCACCGGGAACCAGTTCGACGTTGTCTCGCTCGGCGATCTCACCGAAGGCGAACTTGCCGCGGGCGCGCGCCCAGGCGAAATCACGCTGGTGTTCCCGATGCCAATCTCCGACAAATCCGGCCCCGACTTCGCTGTCTTCGAAAATGCCTTCGTGGTCGATGATACCGACCAGCGTGTTTTCGCGGAACTCGGATATGTCGAAGTTTCATCGGACGGCATCAACTTCACGCGGTTTCCGTCAGCATGCCTTCGCGACGATCTCGACGACACCCATGGCGCAGGCTACGAAAACATCGACGCGCGCAACATCCATAATCTTTGCGGGAAACATGCGAACGGATACTACGAGTCGTGGGGCACGCCATTCGATCTCTCCGAGCTCGCCGATTGCGAAGATGTCAGGGATGGACGGCTCGATCTTTCGGCGGTGACACATGTGAGGATCCTCGACATCCCTGGCGACGGCTCATGCGTGGATGCTTCGGGAAGACCAATCCGCGATGCATGGCCGACACTTTACTCCGGCGGCGTCGATCTCGATGCAATCGGCGTGCTGAATTCTTCGGAAGCCTCACGCATCGACGTGAAAGTCAGCGGGAACGGTGACGTGGCGCCGCTAGGCAAACCCTACGGCTACGTGTCCGTTCCACATGGCGAAGCCGTTACATTCACCTTCACGCCAAGCAACGATTGCGCACTTGCGGCTGTCATGCTTGATGGCGCCATTCAATCGGTTGATGGAGACAAGTTGACAATCGAAAACCTTCAATCCGACCATCTGATGAATGTCGTCTTCCTCAATCCTGCCGACAAGACATCCCAGGGTGTCCCCTACTCCTGGCTGATTTCGACAGGCGCGATCGACATTTCACTTGGCGTAGATGCGGTGTCGGCCGAGGCCGCCGCAGCGGCGGACCAGGACGCCGATGGGCAGTCAACATGGGCCGAATACTTCGCCGGCACCGATCCGCTCAACGGCGATGATTCGCTCCGGATCATTTCGATCGAGGTGACGGATGCAGGCAACGCCATATCATGGCTTGGCGGCACAGGCGGTTCGCCGTTGCCTTTCGAGGTACTTGTGAGTTCCAGCCTTTCAGCCGATGCGCCAGTCGAGACAAACATGGTTCCAACCCGATCATCGACTGGCACGAACACATGGATCCATTCCGCGCCAAATGGCGGATGCAACTTCTACCGAATCATGGTCGAAGCGGAACAATAAACGTTTGCCGAACGAATGTTAAGTTTCGGAACGCATTAGTTCAAAGTCGGATGCTGGATGCTTGCAGATCGGGCAGATGAAATCCGCAGGGAGCTCGTCTCCCTCATAGACGTATCCGCAAATCTTGCAAACCCAGCGCTTCTTGCCATCGGCCTTTGCGACCTTGGCCTTCGGCTTGACGTTTGCGTGATAATACGCATAGGTCATCGTCGGCGCCTTCGAAAGCGTCTTGGCTTCGACGACCTTACAGACGAACATGCCGTGAGTGCCAAGGTCGCTGTATGTCTCGACTTCAAGCGAGAAGAAGCTATTGCAGTCGTTCACAAGCACCGCAAGGCCATTCGCAGAGCGTTCGATCTCCACACCCGCCAACTTGCTTGAATCGCGACCGCTCTTGAATCCATAGAGCTGGAAAAGCGGAAATGCCGCAGTCTCGGCAAGCGTGCAGATGTTCATCTTGCCAGTGGTCCTGGCGACATCATGCGTATAGTTTGACTTGTTGATCGTCACCGCGATGCGCTCGGGGGAACTAGTGACCTGCACCACGGTGTTGCAAATCATTCCATTGTCCTTCTTGCCATCATTGGTGGTGATGACGTAAAGGCCATACGCAAGCTTGAAGAATGCAGTGCTCTCGACTTTGGGCATTTCCGGCTCCGATTCAAAAGGCATTGAAAACGGCGCGCAAAAAAAACGGCGCGCCGTTTTTTTTCCGCGCTATCAGTCACCAAACTCAAGGATGCCCCAGAGTCCGGGGGTGAGTTCCGCCTCGGAAGGAACATCCTGCGTGATGCTGGTAGATTTGTTCGCCCAGTAGTGGCGGGCGTTGGTGTGGCCCTCGTCACCGCGCAAGACGCCGATATCGGCCTTGAGACGGAGTCCGCTCTTCGGCTCGAGGCCGAGTTTGGCGAGCGGGATGGAAACCTCGAAGCGACCGCTGTCGTCATGGGCCAACTCGACATAGTCGCTCACATCACGGACGCTGTCGAAGGTGAAGGTACGCCATGGAGAGCTGAAATCCTGCTTTTCATCGGCTGTGGCCTTCGAATCGACCTGGCGATAGACGAGCGCCCTGGTCTGTCCCTTCACTTGCGTCACGAGCAGACGGAGGTCGCCATCAACTGGACGTTCGCGATCGGACTTCGCATTGGGATCAGTTCCAATCATGAAATCAAGGCAGCCGCCTGTCTTGAAAAGCGCGACCGGGTTTTCACCGGAGTTGCGGAGAAGGTCGCGGTTGCCTGTCTCCCACAGCATGCAGAGACTCCCGCCGCAAACGGCCGCGGCGCCCTGGATATCGAACGGCGCGGAGTTAGAATCAAAGAAGGCATAGACGCCCTGCTTCTCGATATCGACGCGGACGCACTCGTCCCAATCCGCAAAAGCTCCATCGATCGCGATCGCGCCTTCGGGAAGGACTGGGACCTTCAGCATGTCGGCGCCCTGCCGCGCATGGCGCTGCTTCTCAAGGGCGACACGATATGCCTGGACATTCTCTAGGTCCTTGGGCGTAATCTGCAGCTTGAACGGCTTGATCGGGCGGAGCGTATCGAGTCCATCGATGCGCATGACGCGCGAGCATGCGGTCACATAGACTTTGCCGTCGGGAGTGCACGTGGATGTCGGCCAGAAGTTTTCTCCATCGAGGGAAGTGTTTTCGAGCGGCGTGCCACGCTGAGTCTTGACATTCGCGGGGAGGCCGGAGGCGAGACGGCGGCACTGGCGGCCGTCGCCGAATACGCTCGACACGAAGATTCCATCGCGAGTGAAGAGATACACTGCGCCGAGATTGCCGGACATCATCCACACGGGGCCGACCTTGCAGCCCTTGGGCGACATCAGCGGACCCATGTTGCGGACGGTGCCGATCAATTCGCCGGGGGCGCTCGGCTTGGGCGCGGAGTGCGAGGCGTGGAGACCAGGCCACATCGTGGGATAGCTCCAAACGGCCTTGCCGGCCTTCGTGCCAACCAGCGAATAGGGACTGAACGGCGCGGCGCCCTTTGTCATCACGACCTCATCGGAATCGTCCGCGAGCACATAGTCGCCGCCATCGGACATCGAGCCATAGACATTTGTCGCAAGCACGTCGCAACGGTCGAAGGAATACTGGGGGGCATCGCATCCCTTGATCCATTCGGGAGTAAGGCGGAGGGCCTGTCCACGGAAGTTGGAGAGCGTCACCGACATGTCGGGCATCACGATTGGCGCACCGCATCCATTGGGGACCATCGCGACTTCATTCGCCTGCACGAGCCCATCGTTGTCGTGGTCGCACCAGATGTAGGAGACATGGCCACGGTCGCAGTCCTTTGGCCAAAGCGATGCATATTCCTCGCGGCTGAGTTTCCTCCAATTCGCGGCGCGACCGATTGAAACGCACGGGCGCGCATGGCCGTCGCCGAGATCGAAGTAGATCGACATGTTCGAAGGCGCGGCGATAGGGTTGTTGTTGTAGCAGTCGGAGAGATAGCGATGGCCCTTGTGGTAGGTCGCGTATTCGGGCTTTCCGCCCCAGTCGCCATAGCCGCCAGGAGCCTGGAAGTCATAGTCGCCATCGCGGTAGAGGATGTTCACGAGTCTGCTGTCGCCGGTCTTCCAGTCAACCAGGTACTCCTGCGTACCGCCGCCATCGGCGTAATAGAAGCGTTCGGGATGGACGAAATCGATGGTGCCGCCCTCGCCGTATTTGCCGGGTCCGTACCAGGCGCGAAGGAGCCTGCCATTTTCGTCCCACAGCGAGATGCGCTTCGGAACGCTGTCGTTCTCCGCGACCCAGAGTCGGTTCCGGTTATCGACCGCGACGCCGTGCGGGTTGTTCATGCGATATTCATCGTACGGGCCGGAGCATGGGACGCCAGCCTTGCCGACAGTGCGGACAAGCTTGCCCGCCTTGTCGAAGACCTTGACCTGATGGCACTTTCCGCGATCGCTCACATAGATCAGGCCGTCACCGCCGACCGTGATTCCATACGGATCCTCAAGGCCCTTCGAGATGACTGCGGGGAATCCGCCTTCTGGCGCGCCATCGAAGGAAACGCGGATGACGCGATTCGAGGAAATCGCCAGGAGCGAACCATCGGCGGGATCGAACGCGAGTCCGCGAGGCGCGGCGATGCCTTCGACCTTGGAGAGTATCTCGCCATCCTTTCCGCTCACGAGCCAAATGGCGGAGAGACGGTTCAGGGCAAGGGCGAGACGGTTGTCATACGCGGCGAAGCCCTGGAGCAGATTCGCCTTGTCGCCCTTGTAATCGCGGTCGATTTCGATGCGGTTCACCTGGCGCACCTCCTGCGCGTTGCGCTTCTGGACGGCGTTGATGCGGACCTCGCAGATTGAATCATCGCCATCGCGGTTGAAAACGCCCGCGACGAACACGCTCTTCTCGGGATCGGGATTCCTGCCACAATCGGCGGCGATGTGTGGCGCGGCAATCCAGTTGCCGCCGATCCAGCGAAGGCCGCCGCGCTTGTCGCCATTCATGTCAACCCACATGAAACCATGCGGGCCTTCGGTCACGATCGCGCCGAAGTAAACGAGCGGTTCGCCAAGCGGGGAAAGTTCCGCCGGCACAAACGCCGCGGCCTGGGGATTGCAATGGTTGGCGAGCCAGTTGCTGCCGTTATCGCCATCGACCCAGCGCCCGGGGGCGTAAACTCCGAATTCATAGACGGGTACGATTGGCTTGTGCCAAACGCCGCGCACGGTGTACGTTCCAGGTTCGACAGGATGCGGCGGGATGCGGAGAACGCCGTGGTTTGCGGCATCGACATCGCGCCCGAGGTCATCGGTGCCATCCCACCAGACTGTGTTCTTGCCCTTCTTGAACGGGGCGTCAGCGATCAGGTTGCGGACGCGCTTGCCCTCTGAATCCTCGATCACGAGAGAGACATTGCCATCGTCGGGGATGGTGAAAGTCACGGGGATCGGCGGATCGAACTTCTTGTTGAGACGTGAGACAAATTCAGGGGCGACGAGCTTTTCTGTCGCGTCCATGCGGCGCAACACAAGCAGTTCATCGAGGTACACGCGGCGACCATCCCAGTTCTGGTCCTTAACGTGGTCGTGCCCGCAAACCATCTTGTCGATCATGCGTAGGCGGATTGCGCGAGTTGTGATTGTGGAATCGAAGCGCATGACATTCGGCCAGGTCGTCGGGAAGTTGAGTTCCATGCCGTCGAAGGCCTTCACGAATGTCCAATCCTCCTCGCGGGCGGTGCCGGGGTCGCGGTCGGCGGGACCGGTAAAGGCGTCAACCTCGACAGCGCCAAAGCCAGTGTGAAGCGCGACAATGGCGTCGATCGAAACCAATTCGGGCCAGGCGAGCCAAACGATGCCAGGATGGTCCTTATCGACAACCGGCAGTTCCTCGCGCGGCTTGCGGCCTGTCACATTGCTCCAGGTCTGATTGAGTCCATCATGGCGCTGGTTCACGATCTTCTGCGCGGAGTTGCGGTTGACTTCCGCATAGACGCGGGAATATGCGGAGATTCCCTGATAGCGATCAGGCATGAGGAGGATCGAGTTGATCCAGCCGCGCTTCTCGGGATTGAGTTCATCCGGCGTGTGGCTCATGCGTATGGCGCGCGTGCGGACAAGGCCATCGAAAGTCCAGACAATGTAGCCATCTGCGGTTTTTGCAGTGGTCGTGCCGTCAGGCGCAAGGCGCGAAGGCGAAATCCATTGGGACTCGTCCGTCATGTCACCGGGAAACGCGGCATCCTCCTTGAGGACGGATATACGGTCGCCTGTAACAGCGAAGATGCTGCCGATTTCGACAGGTTCGGTGAATGCATAGCGGATGTGGCGCGGGCCATCGACGCCGCCGACGCTGAAGTGCTCGCCGTATGGGGAATGTATGCGGCTGTCGCTTGTCCACAGCACGCGCTCGGAAGAAATGAAGCCTTCCTTCGTCTCGGCGCCATTGACCCAGACGGCGCTATTCTCCACATCGACCATGGCGCGCGTAATCGGCGTGCCGACAATCTGGCCGGGCTGGGTTGCAATGGCGGAAGCGGATGCCAATGCCAATGCGAATACAAGTGCTCGTTTCATGACTACCTTTCTATGTCATGCCCATTAGATATGGGCCACGACAGCAGTTAAACTTACGTAAGATATTACCACATCGAATGCGGCAGAATCAACCGCGTTACGTCTGAAATGCGGCAATTTTTGCTTAACGGCAATTGCAATGGCAATGATTCAAGGAATAGCATACAATTCTCCCATGCTGTTTTGACAACAAGGGCCGACCGATGAAAGAAACGATTTCAGTTGGAACGAAGATCAATGGTTTCACCGTGGAGCGTGTCGTAGCGCTTCCGGACTTGCGCGCGGAGGCGCGTCTCCTTTCGCACGATGCGTCGTGCGCCCGCTTTCTGCATGTCCATGCGCCGCACGACAATGAAAACGCGCTTGCGATCACCTTCCCTACTCCGCCCATCGACGACACCGGCGTAACGCATATCCTCGAGCATTCTGTCCTCGCCGGCTCGAAGCGCTTCCCCGTTCGCGAACCATTCTTCGAGATGATCAAGATGAGTCTCGCGACTTTCATCAATGCGCTCACCTGCCAAAGCTTCACCTGCTATCCAGTCTCTTCGCCAGTCCGCAAGGACTTCTTCAACCTCGCGGAGGTCTATCTCGATGCCGTATTCCATCCGCTCATCACGCCCGAGACATTCCGCCGCGAAGGCCACCATTTCGCCTTTGAGAAACCTGGCGACACCTCTTCGCCCCTTACGCTGAAAGGTGTTGTTTACAGCGAAATGCAGGGCTATGCGTCCAGCCCGGAAAATCGCCTCTACTACCTCGTTCACCGCCACCTCTATCCCGACAATCCGCTCGGACGCGAATCGGGCGGCGATCCCGATTCCATCCCGAACCTCACATACGAGGCGTTCAAGGATTTCCACGCGACTCGCTACCATCCCTCGAACTCGCTGATCTTCGCATACGGCGATATCGATACGTCGGACCTCGCCGCGTTCCTCTCGAAGTCCCTCGCCGGCTTCACGGCCGAAGCGCCAGCCACTGTGCCGATGGATGCGCCCAAAGCCTTTGTCACGCCACGCGAAGTGGAGGATGTTTACCCGGTGGGCGAGTCCGACCCAATCGAAAACGCAGACTACCTCACACTTGGCTGGGTTGTCGGCAACGCAATCGACCCCGATGTTTACACGGACTGGGCTGTGATCGACGCCCTGCTCGTCGGCCACGATGGCTCGCCCCTCCGCAAGGCGCTCATCGATTCAGGCATCGGCGCCGACACCTGTCTCACCGGAACCTGCAACCATGCATGGAAGCAGGAATTCCTCGTGGGGCTCAAGGGCGCAGATGCCGCGCGCGTCGCCGATTTCGAAAAACTCGTGACCGAAACGCTTTCGACCTGGGCGGCGACGCCACCCGGCAACGACGATGTCGAAGCGGCCTTCAAGCAGCTTGCCTATTCGACTCTCGAAGTCGGCAAGAACTATCCGCTTTCCGTTCTCAACACGGTGAACTTCTCGTGGCCCTACAACGGCGATCCCGTCGCCTTCCTCTCTCCCAAAACGCTCCTCGAAGCCTGCCGCAACCGCTGGAATGCCGACCCGCTCTACTTTGGTAAACTCATCAAGGAGAAGCTGCTCGACAATCCATACCGCCTGCGTATCGTGCTCCGTCCAGACCGCACAGCCGCCGCGCGCGACGCCGCGAAACTCGCCGAATGCCTTGAAAAACGGCGCGCCGCTTTTTCCGAGGAGGAACGCGCGAAGATCGATCGCGAAGCGGCCGAACTCGACGCCCTCAATGGAGAGGCAAATTCGCCGGAGAAAATCGCACTCCTCCCACAGCTCTCGAAGTTCGACCTTCCAGCCGCGCCAAATCGCATCCCGTTCGAGAAGGGCGATGCCGATGGTGTCACGCTCCTTCGCAACGACGTCTTCTCCAACGGCGTGAACTATCTCGCGGGACGCATCAATCTCGCCGGCATTCCCGATGACCTGCGCGATTCGCTCGTCTTCTTCCTCGCCGCATGGAACAAGATGGGCGCTGCCGGACAAAACTACGCTCAGATCGCAAGGCGCCGTGCGTCATGCACCGGTGCGCTGGCGCTTTCCGCGACATCGGGACACGGCATCGACGGGACCTTCCGAGAAGAACTCATTGTCTCGCTCAAGACGCTCGACTCGACTGCCGACGAAGCCTTCGACCTGATGACAGACCTCATCTTCGGCACAGAAGCGAACGATCCAGACCGTCTGCGCGACTTGCTCGACCAGGCTATCGTCTCCTGCCGCGAGACATTCATGGACGAAGGCTACCAGCTCGTCCGTGAATGTTCCGCGCGCTTCGTGTCGAATGTCGCCGCGGCCGCATACCGTTTCTCCGACAATCCAGACGCGCTCCACCAACTCGAATCGCATGTCAGGAATTTCGACGCATGCGCGGCGAAAGCGGCGGCGGATGTCGTGCGCATCCGCGAGTTCCTCCTCGATCCGCGCCGCTGGTCCTTCGGGTTCACCGGCACGGACGCGACATTCGCCCGCGTCACGTCGCGCATTTCGTCATGGACCGCCACGGCCAGATCGCGCAACCCCTCGCCCGCGGCGATTCCCGCATTCAAGCGCCTCGCGCCGCCATGCGATCTTCCCGGCGCCGTTCCACAGATGGAGGGGATCTCCGTTCCGGGGACTGTCGCATACTGCTCGCTCGCCATGCCAGCACCAATTCTGGGCGACAGCCGTACACCGCTTCTCGAGGTCGCCGGCACAATCCTCACATCGGAATACTGCCTCCCCGAAATCCGCTTCAAGGGGCATGCATACGCGGCGGGCGCGGGATACAACACGACGACAGGCGCATTCCAACTGAATTCCGGCTGGGACCCGCACATCGTCGAAACGCTCGGCATCTTCCGCGCGGCCCGCGACTATGTCGCCTCGCATCCATGGTCACAGGCGGATGTCGATCGCGCGATAATCGCGACAAGCGCGACAAGCGTCGCCCCGATCCGTCCCGCAGGCGCAACGGGATTGACGCTCGCCCGCAACTCGTATGGCATTACCGATGAACTTCGCGAAGAGAACTACGCCAAGCGTCTTTCGGCAACGCCAGAATCGCTTTGCGACGCAATCATCGACCTCTTCGACGAAGCAATGCCGCGCGCATCCACTTCCATCGTCGCCAACCAGGAAAGCCTTGAAGCCGCCCGCAAGGCGCCCATCGCCTCCTCGATGCGAATCGTGAATCCTTAATGGATTAACGACAGTCAATTCAACGGCACGATGCGGAATATTTCGCCGCCATCGCCGATCGGAAGCGCTTCCACCTTCCTTCGATATGGCCGCAGGGATTCGACGACGGCGCCACATAGCCCGTTGGTAGTCGTGAGGAATGCCGCGCCATCATTCAGGGCTGCAAGCGATGCTGCGGTCTTCGGATCGACACCATGGCCATCAAGGAAGCCGGGCACCACCGAAACAACCTTAAGATTGGCATTGTCATGCATCGATGCCATCCATTCCAACTGATACTGGAATGCCATGTCGTCAATGATGATGGTGCCATTTGGCATCGCATCGAGAATCGCCCTAGCATGGCGCTCGATTGATCCGCCATCGTGGGAAATTGGATTCACTAGCATCCCGACCATGTCGGCGCGATGTTCGTATTGCCGCGCTATTCCGCCGAAACGGCGCGCCCAATATCCGTTCCCCTCGCCCACCCAACGCGATATCGATGCGTATGCGAATGACGGCAATGCAAGCGAAAGAAGGCAAAGCGCGGCAATCGCAACTCGCAATTGACGCCTGTCACCGGCAAAATTCCACCAGCGCGCGATTAGGTTCGACGCCTGGAAATCCGCGATCGTGAAAACCGGCAGGAAAAAGGCGAATCGATCCCATGCATCGTACGTAAGCGCAAACGCCATCACTGGCAGCACAATCGCAAGACATTGCCATCTGAATGGCGATGGCGCATGGCGTAAAGAGATGAAGGGAAGAAGCGCAATCACCAGCCCGGCAAAGGCGACCACAAAGAACGGCGAAGGATACTCAAGCGTCCAAAGGTCGAAAAAACGGCGCGCCGCTAAACTTGGATCAAGCTGCATCATCTGCTGCCTGAAACCGCCGCCAGACATCGATGCGAAAACGCCATGATGCAAAGTGGCATCGCGAACAAGCAGAATGAAAAATAGCGATGCGCCGACAATCCATGCGACAACGGCAGAAGACATGATCGCCTTCTTGCGATCGGTTCGCAGCGACGTTACGCATATTGCAACAAGCCATGCGACGGCACCAAGCGTAAGCACTGCGTTTTCGACGTGGTTCGCGAGCGACAGGCCAGCAATGGCGAAAAGCGCAATTGCAGACGCGGTGTTGCCTTGTCTTTGATTAGAAAGACCAAAATAAATCGAAGCGGAAAGAAACAAAGCGCTTATCGCATAGTTCTCCGCGACAGTGCCATGCCACCAGACCGAATGGCCAACCGCATGTACCATCCGGCAGGTCAGGGCGAGAAAAAACGGGGCGCCTTTTTTTGCGAGTGCCGCCACAAAGAACGCAATCGACAATGCCATCGGGATGATGGACACCCACACCATCCGCGATGGAAAATCGACGGGATCGGAGAAACGGGTTGCAAGCCAGCCGCAAAGATTCGTCAGCGGATGGTTCCATGCGGCAACGGATAATTCGGGGCGCGAAAATGCGGAGGCCATTACCGCCCAGTCAGGCAAGCCCACATGGCGATGCGCTGTAAATGCGAACAATGCCAGGGAAAGCGCGAAGGCGATGACGAAGTTCCGCGCTGGCGTTTTCACTTCATTTCTCCGCTACCACCGGCATTCCAAGACTGGCGCATAGTCGACGTTGATCGAATGATTGTCCGCATAAGTCCATTGGGAAATAATACCATGCGGCTGCATGCCTTCACTTGCAGTCGGCAGTTTGGCAGCACAGTGCCAGTCCATTTGTTGCCGAGTTGCCGGAGTTGACAGGGTTTTCGAGTTGGCAAATCTCGCGCCGCGATTTAGCGCTGCGCGGCCGCCTTGCTCCAGGAATCCTTCAGGGTGGCGGTGCGATTGAAGACTGGTGCGCCCGGTTTCGAATCGACCGAATCGGCGCAGAAGTAGCCCATGCGCTCGAACTGGACGACCATGCCGGCCGGTGTCTCGGCGAGCGCGGGTTCGGCGAGGCAGACGCCTTCCTTGCAGGAATCGGGATTCAGGAACTCGCGGAAGTCGTGTTCGTCGTCGCCATCCGGCTCCGCCACGCTGAACAGGCGGTCGTAGAGGCGCACGGGCAGTTTGACGGCATGCTTCGCGCTGACCCAGTGGATCGTGCCCTTGACCTTGCGGCCATCGGGCGCGTTGCCGCCGCGGGAGTCGGGATCGTAGGTGCAGTGGATCGCGGCGATTGAACCATCGGCGTTCTTTTCGACCGAAACACAACGCGCGAGGCAGGCATAGCGCAGACGCACTTCCTGTCCGGGGGCCAGGCGGAAGAACTTCTTCGGAGGCTCCTCCATGAAGTCGGCGGCCTCGATGAAGAGCTCGCGCGAGAATGGGACCTTGCGGGAACCAGCGGCGGGATCCTCGGGATTTTCGACAGCGTCGAAAACCTCCTCCTGGCCTTCCGGATAGTTGTCGATAACGACCTTCACGGAGTCGAGGACAGCCATGCGGCGAAGCGAGGTGCGGTTGAGCTCATCGCGCACGCAATGCTCGAGAAGGGCGATTTCGGTCGCGCTTTCGAACTTCGAGACACCGATGCGGTCGCAGAATTCGCGGATTGCGGCGGCGGGATATCCGCGACGGCGCATGCCGCAGATGGTGGGCATGCGGGGATCGTCCCAGCCCTTGACGAGACCTTCCTTCACGAGCTGGAGAAGCTTGCGCTTGCTCATCACCGTGTAGTCGAGGTTCAGACGGGCGAACTCGCGCTGCTTGGGACGGATCTTTATGCCGTCGCGGACAACGAGCATGCCCATTTCGTCCATGCGATCGACGACCCAATCGTAGAGCGGGCGGTGGACCTCGAACTCGAGTGTGCAGAGGGAGTGCGTCACGCCTTCGAGGGCATCCTCGATAGGATGCGCGAAATCGTACATCGGATACGCATGCCACTTGTCGCCAAGGTGGTAGTGCGTCGCGGTGAGGATGCGGTAGATCACGGGGTCGCGGAAGTGGATGTTCGGCGACGCCATGTCGATCTTGGCGCGGAGGCAGCGGGAGCCGTCGGGGAACTCGCCGGCGCACATGCGCGCGAAGAGGTCGAGGTTCTCCTCGACGCCGCGATCGCGGTATGGGCTGGGAGTGCCAGGCTCGGTCGGGATGCCGCGGTACTGCTTCCACTCGTCCTGCGACAGGTCGCACACATATGCCTGGCCGCGCTTGATCAGCTCGACCGCGATCTCGTGCATCTTGTCGAAGTAGTTTGAACCGAAGCGGACGGGGCCAGCCCACTGGAAGCCGAGCCACTGGATGTCGCGCTGGATGTTCTCGGCGTATTCGTCGCTCTCCTTGGACGGATTGGTGTCGTCCATTCGGAGATTGCACTTGCCACCGAATTCCTTCGCCATGCCGAAATCAACGCAGATGGCCTTCGCATGGCCGATGTGGATGTAGCCGTTGGGTTCGGGCGGGAAGCGGGTGACGACCTGCGAAGGCGGAAGACCCTCTGCGATATCCTGCTCGATGAGCTGGCGGATAAAGTGGCGGCTGGTGTCTGATGTGGATGGCTCGTTCATGGCTCGAAGGGAATGTATGCAGACCCCCCAGTAGCGTCTGGAATGCGTGGCGCATGCCACACTGCGGCGTCAGCAGGGGAAATCATCGTGTTGGCAAGCGAGTATAGAGGCTTTAAGGGGGAAAGTAAACGCGCAAATTCGGTCGAATGTTTTCAGTTCCCGTCCGTGATGGCAACTAGGCAGAAGGGGATGGGCATCCTCTTTCGAAAAGCATGTAGTTGGATTTGTTGTCGACCTTGTATGGCATTGCACCCTCCCCCGAAGAATCGAGTATCTCGAAAAGCCGCCTACCCATGATTTCGGCAAGCCCGACAGGCACGGCGTTGCCGATTTGCCGCAACGCTTCGCCCCATGAACCAACTATCGTGTAATCCGCTGGGAAGGTCTGTATTCTTTTAGCCTCAAACACGGTCAGATAGCGAACCGAACCATCGGGAAATCGAATCATGTTCTCGCCACCCGGGACTCCGTGTGCGCCAGCCTTGATGGTTTTACTCGGAGCGTCTATCGGACTGCCCGTATGACCGGCGTATGTCCTCGCGCCATCAATAAAGATGTGATCGCTGTATGAATTTGTCTTTGCGCGAGGATCAGGAACGCCCGCGAGCGCATCGTGAATTGTCACCCATTCGTCACGGGTGCAA
Source organism: Kiritimatiellia bacterium (assembly GCA_045627705.1). Classification (GTDB taxonomy): domain Bacteria; phylum Verrucomicrobiota; class Kiritimatiellia; order RFP12; family JBMNHG01; genus JBMNHG01. Next base: position 13,646 of record JAZQOE010000050.1, read on the forward strand.
AGCGGCATAGGCCAAATCCATTCATTCGGGACATCCGACCGCAGCCCAACAATAAAAACCCTTTCACGAACCTGCGGAACGCCATAGTCAGCAGCATTCAAAAGTCTGTAGCAGACACGGTATTTCAACCCGCCATACTTGGAATAAACCAATCGCTGTAATCGTGCCGAGTGGTCTCTCCAACTCTCGTTTTTATCCTGGACGAATGTCGGATATGTCAGGCGCAAAAGGATGTATTGAAAATAATCCGCAAAACTTTGTCGGAGCAATCCTTTTACATTCTCAAAAATGAAACCGCGGGGCGCAAGTTCGGAAATGGCTCGTGCCGCTTGCGGGAACATGTCTCTTTCGTCGTTGTACGCCCTCGCCAGTCCACCGAGTGAAAAAGGTTGGCAAGGTGGACCGCCAGCTATGGCGTCAACCTTCCCCATTTGTGTAAAGTTAAATTTTCTGATGTCACCTTCATGGACGATTTCCGAAGGGAAATTACTCCTTAGGCTTTCGCATGCCAGATGGTTCCATTCCACCAGTCCGACATGCTCAAAGCCGGCCATTTCCATTCCCTTTGCCAGTCCTCCACAGCCGGAGAAAATCTCAAGCATCTTCATCGCAGGCCCACCATGTAGTCCTTGATTCTCTGGCGGATGGCATTGACATTCGGCTTGTCGCCGGTCATGCGTTCGGCCCATGCCCGTCCAGGATGAAGAGTGTCCCAGCTTGACAGCATGCCGGAAATGCGTTCTTTGCCTGGATCATGATTGCCAAAACCATCAATCACGCTGTTCCAAAGCGGATTCTTCAGTTCAATCAGCTTGGCTTCCATGGCCGCTATCATGCTGATTGCGACACCCTCGAAAATAACAAACCGACACGCGAAATCGGAAAGATTCAGATTCTTCGCGCTAGCGATGCTTTTAGCATGCGTCTGAAGTCGTGAAAATAGCGACGTTCCTTCGTCGGCACCGTCTATATTCCGCCCCTGTCTCCATCCCTGCGGAACGGCCTTGCCAACATAGATTGGCACGGCATAATCCAAACGGTTGATCTGCGTACCGAATTTCTGGTAGATGCCAGAATTAGAAATACAATAAATGGCATAGACTCCCGATCCGACAAATCGTTCGGGAGGAGGAAGTGCATGCACTGGCGTGCCGTTGAAAAACCGAACAGCATCTTTCAGAATTTCTTCGAAGGCATCGTTCCTGTATACATGCTTCTCTCGCTGAAAAACTGGATCAACAACTGGCATCACAACCGCTCCTCTTTGACACATAGAGAATATACCAAGAACAGGTTTACCTAGCAAGAATGACACATGTAATTCCTGCGGACAAGCGCATGCTTAATGTAACACACAATTTCGCACAATGTACCAGGATGGTGCGATACATGGATGGATTCGGAAGTTCGAGTCTTCCGTCTTGAGTCTCGTGTTCTTTGGAATTTGCCACAACCGCGCGAATGGGAACCGATGATAAAAAAGGGGCGCATCCCATTTGGGCGCGCCCCTTTTTTTGCTGGCTATCAGTGCTTGAAGGAGCGCTGGCCGGTGAAGACCATGGCGACGCCGGCGTCGTTGCAGCAGTCGATCACGTCCCAGTCGCGGATCGCGCCGCCGGGCTGGACGATCGAGGTGATGCCCTCGCGGATGCCGACTTCAGCGCCGTCGCGGAAGGGGAAGAAGGCGTCGGAGACCATCGCGCAACCGGGAAGACCGCCCTTCTCCGCCTTGGTCTGCTCCATGATCTCGGCCTGCTTGAGGGCGCCGTCCTTCTCGCCGAACTTGAGGCGAAGGTCATTGTATGGAAGGCGGTACTTCTCCCAGGAAATCCAGTCGGCGTGCTTGGTGTAGGCCTTGTCGCGCGCGATTTCGGCGACGCCAACGCGGTCCTGCTCGCCAGTGCCGATGCCGACGGTCGCGCCGTCCTTGACGTACAGCACGGAATTGGAGGTGACACCAGCTTCAACGAGCCAGCCGAAGATGAGGTCTTCGTATTCCTTCTCGGTGGGAAGACGCGCGATCTTGTGCTCCTCGAAGGTCACGGCGCCGGTCGCCTTGTCGGTAATCTTGCGCGTGCAGGCGGCGGGCATAAGGTCGGCTGGCTTGCGCGCGTTGGCGCAGAATGACGTCTGGGCCACGATGCCGCCGTCGATCAGGCTCTTGAAATCGATCACGTGCCTGGCGACGAAATCGGAAAGGCGCGCCATGTTGCGGATGCGGAAGACGCGGAGGTTCTTCTTCGTCGCGAAGAGATCCATCACGCCTGGCGCGAATTCGGGGGCCACGACGACCTCGGCGTAGTTCTCCGCGATCAGCTTCGCGGTCTCCATGTCGCACTCGCGGTTGAGGGCGATCGCGCCGCCGAACGCGGCGAGGCGGTCGGCCTTGTTGGCGCGGAAATAGGCTTCGGGAAGCGTATCGGCGACGGCCACGCCGCAGGGGTTGTTGTGCTTCACGATCACGGCGCACGGCTTGTCCATCAGGTAGCGGAGGATGTTGAGCGCGTTGTCGGTATCGGTCACATTCGTCTTGCCGGGGTGCTTGCCGCTCTGGAGAAGCTCCGGAATCGAGGCGAGGTACTGGCCGGCCTGGAGCATTTCGACGTCGCCAAGGACGAGGTTGCCGTTCACCAGCTTGTAGAGCGCGGCTTCCTGGCCGGGATTCTCGCCATAGCGGAGGCCCTTCGACTCGCCATCGATCGTCCACTCGACCTTCTCGTAGCAGAGTGTCTGTCGTCCGGAATCATCGATGAACGAAATCTCCATGCGCGGGGAGAAGTGATCGGAAAGAATCGTGCGATATGCTGCCTTGAGGTCCGGGGTTGCCATTGCGTTCTCCTTTGGCTCGCCAAAGAAGGCGGGCCGGATCGGTCGTTACAGTGGAAGCGGTTTCGAATGAAAACAGTATGCTCTTTATGGAGCTACTTTGCAATTGCGTGTTTTGACGACGGAACATCCGCGACGATCAAGCGCGGCAAGAGTCTCTTCGTAGCCTGCGCGGATGGCATCGTCGGCGCGCGAAAAGTCCATCGTCGCGATATCGCCCACGGCCGGCTCTATCAGCAGCTCGGGCGGCGTGCGGGAAAGCTCTTCCTTCGCGATCCGGTATTCGGCGATGCGGGTGGTCTTGAGAAGGACATCGGGCAATGCCATTCCCGAACGCATCCCGTCGAAGAAGTCTGCAAGCGCAGGCAGATTCCCGCGCAGGTTTTCCATCATGCGCATGGAAAACTCGGATGGCCCGGAATTGCCGCGAGCGTGCTTTCCGCCATACGGACACTTCTTCATCGAATCGATATTGACCGCGATAACATCGGTCGCACCCATCTGGCGAGCAAGCGAAACAGGCACAGGACTCGACAGGCCGCCATCGACGAGCGTAGCGCCGCGTCGCTTCACGGGCGTGAAAATACCGGGGATGGATATAGAGGCGCGAATGGCGTCAAGCACGCTCCCGGAGTGAAGCACGACAGGCATTCCGGTATCGAGATCGGTCGCAACGGCGGCAAAGGGCAGCGGCAGATTCTCGATGCGTTCGGTCGTAATGAAGCGCTTCAGGCATTCCATCACGCGCACTCCTGAAAGCAGCCCATCGCGATGAAGGCCGATTTCGAGGAAGAGGCGGATCGCGCGCGTCTTGTCCATGTTCCCGGCAAACTTGATGGCCTCATCGAGTTTGCCCTCCGCATAGACTGCGCCGATGATCGAACCAATGCTCGTGCCGACAACGATATCAGGCTGGATACCGCGCTCGCGAAGCGCCTTGAGTACGCCGACATGCGCCCATCCGCGGGCGCCTCCGCTTCCTAGAACCAAGCCAAGCATGGAATCTCCAAATCAAAGGTTCGCCGGCAGAGACTGCACCTCTGCGAGGCCTGCGACACTACCGCTTCGCCGCCAACTCGGCGAGAGTGGCGCAAGCGGCGCAGGCCGACTCTTCGACTTCGTGGGTGTGGATATCCCAGCCGAGGTAATTGCCAAGGGCTTCGGCGATCGAATCCGCGGTCTCCGAAAGATTCACCGACACATGGTGTTCAAAGCCATTCTCGCAGATGTATGCGAGGAGACGCTGCAGTTCCGGAATCCTGAAAACGCCGTATCCGCCGAATGTTTCAAGGGCGTCATCCGTGAACTCTCCCTCGCCGGCATAACCGCGAATGCGGCCGGAAACATCGTCCGTGGCGAGGCGCAGGAATGTGAATGGACCGGGCTTGATGCGGCCGCAGATCGTACCGCACACATTCTTCTCCCCGACAGTCCCCGCGATAATCGAGTGGATGCCCATGCTGTGCCCGGCAAAGAAAGAGCGCGGCAGGTTCGAGCAGTGGAAGAAGACGCCCTTGTCGGGATCATCGGCATAGTTGTTGTTCCAATCGAGCAGCGCCGAAGGCTTGCCCGACGCAAACTGCAGCGCCGCCATGCCGAGCGCACCGCCAACGTCGCACTCGCATGCGCTTGGAACCAGCTTGTCGCTCATGATGCTCATGAGTGTGCATGGAACAATGCCGTAAAGGTCCTCGATGGCGGTCCAGCATTGGATAGTCGATGCGCCGAGCTGACGCTCCAGCATCCATGCATCGATCGCCGCGCCCATCTTCGCCATGCGGAGAAGCGCGTCCGCAGGTGTCTTCCCGCACTTTGTGTAGGCCTTGATCTCTTCGAGTTTCGCCTTCACCGCGGCATCGGAATCGCCGAACTTGCGCGCGGCGGCAATCATTTCGGAAAGGTCGATTGGCTCGACTGAAACGCCGTTCGCCTCAAGGATGCGCTCGCTGAATCGAACCGTCGTAAAATCCGCGGGACGTGCGCCGATCATGCCGATGCGGAGATTGCGCATTCCCTTCACGACTCGGCAGATTTCGCCGAAGCGGATGAGGTCATACGCGAAATCCTCGGAAAGCGGATCGGTCGTGTGAAGTCCGGTGAGCGTGTACTTGATGCCGTATTGACGGAGATTATTGCAGCACGACATCTTGCCGCAAAAGCTGTCGCGGCGCGTCGCAATGCCCATCTCCGATGGATTGTCGGGCCATGCGTGCACAAGCACAGGCACATTCAGCCCGGACCAGCGGATTGCATTTGCGATAGACCGTTCATCGCCGAAATTTGGAAGCGAAATGAGAATGCCGTCAATCTCGTCCGCCTTCTCGCGGAAGAGTTCGGCGCATGCGCGCGCCCCCTCGATGTTCTCGACCGCGCCGGCCTTCGCGCCGAAAGTGGCCGGCAAGATGACAGGACGGATGTCCAGCATCTTCAGTGTCTTCAGCAAAGTGTCGCGACCTTCCTTGCAAAGGTGGCCGGGGAAGAAACCGCGCGCGCCGACAATCACGCCGAGAGTTAGTTGCTTGAGCATTTCTCATTACCTCGAACATCCACGCCAACAGAAAGGCAAGGCGCAGACAAAACCGATTCAAGAATCGACCGGCATTATCGCATATACCCCGATTGAGTGTAAAGCGCCCCGCCTTGCCGAAGGGCGAACCAGATGAACAGGCAGTGCCAGTGAGGCTGGAAATCCTTGAACCGTTAGCTTCGCTAGACAAATCTTCAATCTTTCCACTCGAACTTTCTCCCTTGACCACGCCAATTTATTCCATCAACATTTCCGTCAAATGGAAACCCGTCCGACAATCTTCGAGCGATCCGCTCAAGTACTTGGCGAAAATGGCGCTGAAACGCTTTCGCGCGCCTGTGTCGCCGTGGTTGGTGTTGGCGGGGTAGGTTCATTCGCGGCCGAATGCCTGGCGCGGACTGGCGTGGGGCGCATCGTCCTGATCGACCACGACACCGTTTGCGAAACGAATGTGAACCGTCAGATACACGCATTGAAATCCACCATCGGACGCCCCAAGGCAGAGGTCATGGCCGAACGCTTGCGGCTTGTAAATCCAATGATCGAAGCGGTGCCGGTTGTCGCCGCATATTCGCAAGACTGCCCGGATATCGTGCTGGGGAACGCGCCTGGCTATGTGATCGACGCGATTGACAGCCTTACGCCAAAATGCCACTTGATCGCGATGTGCCGGGAGCGCGGCATCCGCATAGTGACATCGACTGGTTCCGCGGGGCGTGTGGATCCCGCTCGAGTCGCGATTGCAGACCTGTCGCAGACTGACGTTGACCCGCTTGCGAAGATGGTGCGGAAGCTTTTACGGCGCCGCCATGGATTCCCTCGCAACGGAAAGTTTGGAATCAAGGCCGTCTATTCGACCGAGGACCCCAATCTCCGCGAAGGCATCGACCTCTCCGCCCCGCGCGGGTCGCTGTTGCAGGTCACAGGCGTATTCGGCCTCTTTTGCGCATCGATCGTAATCAACGATCTCGCGCTCAGCGACCGTTGCCATTGACGACTTCGGCGACAGTCGCACGGAGAATTGCGATGTCAAGGCGCAACGACCGCGCACAGGCGTAGAGGAAATCAATCCTGCAAAGCTCATCGAACGTCGAACGATTCCGGAGCGTCACCTGCCAAAGGCCGGTAAGGCCCGGCATGACGCGAGCACGCATCGACTGCCATGGCACATCTGTATGAGACTCTTCGACAGGCAACGGGCGAGGTCCGACAAACGCCATGTCGCCGACCGCGATATTAACCAGCTGCGGAAGCTCGTCAAGGCTGTATCTTCGGAGGAATGCGCCTATGCGCGTGATGCGTGGGTCGTCACTGATCTTCTTGAGTGGCTCGCCAAATGTTCTCCCCTGCCCCGCCCGGCAACGGCGCATGGTGCGGAACTTGAAAAGGTTGAATACGCCGCCATTAAATCCGGTACGCGGCTGCGAAAAGAAAACTGGGCCGCCATCATCGAGAAAAACAAGAAGCGATATCGCGATAAACAATGGAGAGAGAAGAATCGTCAAGACCAGCGCCAGTAAACGGCGCATGATGATGCGAGGCCAACATTCGCCAGAAGGCATGCGAAGCGCAATCAAACCATCGGCATTGGCGCGAAAAAACGGCGCGCCGTTTTTTCGCACGCAACCCGCGGGCGCAGCGGCGACAGGCAGGAACGCCTTTCGCCCTGAAATCAGATTGCCATGCGCGGATATGAATGCAGTATCGTCCATCTTCGGAACATTTAGGGTCAGTCATTGAAATTATGCGAATGGGATTGCCCGGCGCAAGGCGTTTTTGCTAAAATGCGGTCTCACTTTGCGCCACGAAGGGCGCTTTCCAACAGGAGTTCGTAATACCATGATCGTCACAACCAAGCAGCTGTTCAAGCACGCTTACGGCAAGTACGCCATCGGCGCCTACAATATCAACAACCTCGAGCAGACCATGGGTCTCTTCGAAGGCAACGTCCGCAGCAAGGCTCCGTTCATCGTCCAGCTTTCCAAGGGCGCCCGCAACTACACCCACAAGCTGATGCTCGAGGCCCTCATGACCACGGCCGACAAGATTTTCCCGGATGCGATCTTCGCAGTGCATCTGGACCACGGCGACGAAGCGACCTGCATGGACTGCATCAACTCCGGCGTTTATTCCTCCGTCATGATCGACGCTTCCGCCGAGCCTTACGAGAAGAATGTCGAGATCACCAAGCGCGTCGTCGAGGCCGCCCACGCCAAGGGAATCGTCGTCGAGGCCGAACTCGGCCAGCTCAAGGGCATCGAAGAGGATGTCAAGGCCGCAGAGCACGTCTATACCCGTCCCGAGGAAGTCGTTGACTTCGTGACGAAGACCGGCTGCGACTCGCTCGCCTGCGCGATCGGCACCTCCCACGGCGCCTTCAAGTTCTCCGGCGACCAGAAGCTCCGCTTCGACATCCTCGAAGAGGTCCAGAAGAAGCTTCCCGGATTCCCGCTGGTCATGCACGGCTCTTCCTCGGTTCCTCCCGGAGAAGTCGCCCGCATCAACGCCGCCGGCGGCGCGATCAACGGCGCCAAGGGCGTCGATGCCACGCAGTTCCTCGGCGCCGCGAAGCGCGGCGTGACGAAGATCAACATCGACACCGACGGCCGCCTGGTCTGGTGCCGCGTCCACCGCGAGCTCTTCCGCGACAAGCCTGCCGAGTTCGACCTCCGCAAGCCCGGCAAGATCTTCATGAAGGAATACGCCGATTTCATCTACGAGAAGAACTGCCTCCTTGGATCCGCCTACCAGGCCGACGAGGTCCGCAAGACTCTCTAATCGCGGCGTAGCGACTATTCTGTATTGAATGTCACTTGCAACGGCGCCCCCCGTAAAAAAGGGCGCGCCGTTTTTCTAGCCACCCAACCCTGCTTTCTCCCGAAAGGATTCATCGCCATGGTCTCGATTGCCCTGCCCGTGCTTCGCGGCTTGCTTGCCGATGGCACGACTCTCCCCATTCTTTCGCTAGTTGACGCCGCACCCGCCGGCGCCATCAAACTGCCTGCGATTCCCGCCGATGCCGACGCGGCGGCGATTGCCGCCCTATGGCGTCCGGTCGTCGAAGCAAATGCAAAGGCCGCGGCATTTGAAATCGAAGGCATTGGCGCAGTGCGCGCGACCCGTCCATGCACGTGCGGACGCGCCGGCGGCAAGGTCTGTTTCGTAACGGGCGCCGCGCAGGGCTTTGGCAACCAGATTGCCGCCGACCTTGCGAAACAGGGCGCGCTGCTTGTCCTTGCCGACATCAACGAAACCGGCGTGAAGGCCGCGGCGGACGCAATGAACGCCGACCATGGCTCGCAGTGCGCGATCGGCATCAAGGTCGATGTGTCCAATCCCGAATCAATGGCCGAAGCGGTCGTCGCGACCGTGAAGGCGTATGGCGGCATCGACCTACTCGTCTCGAACGCGGGTGTCGTCCGTTCGGGCAGCGTAATGTCGCTTCCCGTGAAGGACTTTGATTTCGTCACGACCGTGAACTACAAGGGATTCTTCGTCTGCACGCAGGCGATCGCGCCCGTCATGGCCGCGCAGCGCGCCGCGTGTCCGGGTCTTTGGTCGGACATCATCCAGATCAACAGCAAGTCTGGCCTGGAAGGATCGAACAAGAACGGAGCCTACGCCGGCAGCAAGTTCGGCGGGCTTGGACTCGTCCAGAGCTTTGCGCTGGAACTTGTCGCCCACGGCATCAAGGTCAACGCGATCTGCCCGGGCAACTTCCTCGACGGCCCGCTGTGGAGCGATCCCGTGAAGGGGCTTTTCGTCCAGTACTTCAACGCAGGCAAAGTGCCAGGCGCGAAGAGCGTCGCGGACGTGCGCAAGTACTATGAATCGAAGGTGCCGATGGCGCGCGGCTGCTCGACGCCCGACGTCATGCACGCAGTCTATTACATCATAGAGCAGTGCTACGAAACCGGCCAGGCGGTGCCTGTGACTGGCGGGCAGGTCATGCTCAACTAGGTTAATCAACCATCAAGGACAAAGGAAACGACCCATGCGTATCGAAGCATTCAAGATGAAGCTCAAGCCCGGTTTTGAAGCCGAGTACGAGCGCCGTCACAACGCCATCTGGCCGGAACTCAAGAAACTCCTGAGCGACAGCGGCGTGAGCGACTATTCGATCTTCCTCGATCGAGACACCCTCACGCTCTTCGCCGTGCAGAAGGTTTCGGGCGATGGCGGATCGCAGGATCTTGGCACCAATCCGATTGTAAAGAAATGGTGGGACTACATGGCGGACCTGATGGATGTGAACCCGGACAACTCGCCAGTTTCCATCCCGCTCCCCATGGTCTTCCACATGGATTGATCTCGAGGTCTCATGAAGGGACGGCACGCATACGTGCCGCCCCTTTTCTTTTCAAAACAAATTTCCATAAAGCAAAAGGGGCGCGCGCCGGAACCGCGCGGGCGCCTTTTGCTTTATCTGCCTTATCTCGCCATCAATCAGGGATTCGGGATTCGAATCCTGAGGAAGATATTGGCGGGAAGTACCTCGTCGGAAGTCCAGCGCCATGCGGACGCGCCGGAATCGTATTCGAGAGTGCCATCGCCGACAGGCTGCCAATCGATGTCGAGCAGCGAAGCCGTGGATTCGACGATGAAGAGTTCATCGGCCATCACGGGAGACTGGACGGACGTCACTGGAGTTTCACCATCGACGAGAACCGTGAAATCGACAACCGCCTTGCCATCGCCGTCCTGCGCGAGGGCGGTAATCGCGACGTCAAGCGTATTGCCGACCGTGGGATCCGTATCGAGCGCATACTCGAGGTAGAGACCGTAGTCATCGGCATCGAAGGCTCTCGCGGAGTCGTACTTGCCAGCGAGCCACGACTGCATGGCGGCATCGTCGATTCCATCGGTCTTGCAATCGGCATTCAGGGCGAAAGCGACCTCGTTGCTGTGGTCGGCGGCGATATCGCGGAACGTCACAGACCAGGAGTGTTCGCCGGCAGCGTTCACGACGGGTACGCCATCGGAATAGAGAGTCTCGATCTTGCACCATGGCTTTGCCGTGTAGGTGAACTCGACCTTCTGTCCCTTCTCGACTTCGAGCGGGCCCTCGGCGGGGAAGGAGACAAGCGTGTCATCGAGCAATACCGTCTGTCCGCCGAGACCGGAGAAGACAGAGTAGATATTGTAGGTTGTGACTACGACCACGACATTCGACAGCGACTGGTCGATATTGATGTGGCCAGGCGTGTAGGTGTAGCTGGAAGGCTGGTACCAGTAGAACTTGTCCACGGACTCGCCATCGCCCTGCAACTGGAGCGGGGACTCGACTGGCGGAAGCGTGAACTTGTAGCCGATGTACTTGTAACCATACTCCTCGAGATCCTTCGAGAGGTCGCCGGGGCCGTAAGCGATCGAGTGTTCGTAGGCGCCGTTGCTTCGGATCAGGCGGATGCCGCCATTCTGCGGGAGCAGGTAGGTGGTATCGTCATCATCCTCAAGGTCGGCTTCCGGCCACATTCCGGTGTCGCCCCAGACGAAGTACGACCAGCCATCGTTGTCAACATCGTAGTAGTCAGCATAGCCCCACTCGATTTCCTCCTCGGTGAGTTCATCCTCGGAAAGGAGGGTCGAGGCAGGAATCGTCGCCGCACGATAAAGTTCGGACATGCTCTCGTACGGGGCAACGACCTCGATACGCCAGTTGCCGATGTCGTAGCCGGTATGGCCGATGAGTTCCACGTACTCATTGCCGGCCTCGGTCGAAATCTTAACCGGGTAGTTGAGTTCGTTGATCCAGACTCCCTGCGGCGGGCAGGAATACGAGAAGTAGTAGGGCGACCATGCGGACTTGCCCGCATTGAGATCGACAGGATAGTACCAGGAAGGATTGGTCCAGCGGCCCTCTTCGTCGTTTTCGGACGGCTGCGCCATGAGAACCGGACGGCCCTCGATGCCATCGTAAGTACCCCAGACGACATACTGCACGACCTGGTCGATCGGCTGCGCGGGGATGCGCTGGTTCGACTTCGTGCGATAGACTGTCGGATCTTCCTGCGTAGGCTCCATCTCGAAGGTGACGCAGCCACGCGCGGGATCGAGCTCATAGCCGCGCCAGTTCGCGACGCCCCAGACGTTCGTGCCGACGATGTAGCTCGCGTAGAGCTTGATGTCCTGCGGGTTCATCAGGAAGCGGCCGATCTTCGCTTCGATGCCGACCTTGTCGGTATAGAGCGGCTGCTGTGAATCCTCATCGTCAAGGATGAGCTTGACATTGAAGATTTCATAGCCGGCGCGCACGGGCTCGGTCATGACGATTTCATCGATGCAGACGCGGGACATTCCGGCGTTCGTCGATGAATAGATGCGGAGGACCATGTTCTCGATATCGTACGGCTCGAGCTTGATGTACTCGTAGTTGTCGGCCGTGACAACGAGATTGGTGAGGAACGTATCTTCGGCGTCATCGACCTCCTTGCAGACGCGGAGTTCGAGTTCGCCCGTTCCGCCGACATCCCAGGTACGGCACCAGAAACCGATTTCACCGATACCGGTACCGACCTTTGGAGTCTGGACGTACGGCGCCCACTCGTTGAGTTCGCCACCGACGATATCGCGGGTCGTGCTGTTGTTGAGGAAGCAGCTCTTGCCCTCGTAGAGGCGAGTGGGCTGCTGGTCAGTGATCATCACGTTGTAGGCGACCCAGTCGGACTCGTCGCGCGGCGGATAGTCGCGGGCGACGAGGTTGTCGATCTTCAGCACGGCGTCACGCGCGGTGTCGTTGACGATACGGACGCGGATGCGGCCGTTGTAGGTTTCGCGGATCGTGCAGGAATAGCGGGTGGCGGAAGCGGCCTGGAGAACCACGTCGTCAACCACGGTATAGCTTGCGGGATCGCCCTCGTTGCTGCGTTCGACAACAATGTGGACAGGAGCGCCCTCGGTACGATAGTCGAATGCGATCGAACCGATACCGTTCGTCATCACGGGCGAGACAAGGCCCTGGACAATGTTCGTATTGGCGCGCGAACGATCGAACAGGATTTCCTTGCCATTGGAGCCGGAAGAGGTCCCGACCCAGCCTTCGAGTACAGCCCAGCCAGCGACATCGCGCACCCACTGGTACTGCTGGGCATCCCAGCTGTCCCACCCGGTGTAGTCAATGCCGGAGATTGTCGGACGATCCTCGTTGGCCGCATCGCGGGTCACGGCGCGCCACGGGGTGATTTCAAGGTCTTCGACAACCACGGGGACATCGCCGCCAACGAGGCGGAGCTGGACGAACGACTTGTCCCAGCGCTTGAGCGTGCACGTGAATGAGTTGTAGTCGAGGCTATTAATCGTGATGGGATTATCCACGGGGACGAACTTCTCGTAGTCCGCGACAGTGACGCCATCCGCAGGGGCGATGTATGCCTGAAGAGTCTGCGTTGGGATCGCGCGGGTAACGGAATCGGAAGTAGCCGTCCAGCGGTTTGCCCCATTGTCGGTGCGCTTGCCGCCCCAGTACCAATCATTGGCGATGAGGGTGCTATTGAAGTTGCTCTTGACCTCTTTGAAGAGCACTGTCGAACCCTGGGCGACCTTCATCGATGTTATGACAGGACATGCGTCGAAGCTCATGTAGCCGAACGAACCGCCCGTAAGCTTCGAGCTTGAATTATCCGTATAGGCAAGAACTTGCTGACCGCGGTAGGTAACAGTGAACTTCGTGCCGTTTTCATTGACGATGTCGATCACCATGTCCTGGGCTGTTTCCGTGATGTTTCCGTTCTTGTAATCCGACTGGGCCAGCGGATCCTTCGTGCATACGCCGTCATCCCAGCGATAGAGCGCAAGACGCCAACGGGCGTTTTGGCCATTGTTGCCATCGTCTTCCTGCGTGACACGCACCTCATAGAAGGAACCGATACTCCCGCCGAAGCCAACCTGATAGCAGGCGAGAACGGAGATCGAAGCCTTGGCATTCGAGATTTTCGCGGCGCGAATCTTCGTGGTAATCGTCATTGGAAGCGTCCAGGCAAAGGCCGCGCTCTTCTTGTAGAGCAGATAGTTCGTGTCGTCAATCGAAGCGCGCGCCTTGAACTTGAAGTCCTTGATGCCATCGGTGAGCGACAAGCCGCTATTGCCGACCTTGCCGCCATCAGTGCTGAGTTTCAATGCATGATTTGCGACGACATTCGAATTGGTTCGCCGTTCGCCGACAACCATCGCATCGTCGATAGTCCACTTCAAGTCTGTAGTCATCGGATTACTTGCATAAGAATCCATGACCCCATCATTGTTGAATGTTTCCTTGATGTAGCGGTCGGCGGTATAGGAATCGACGTCCCAGGCATTGATGTCGTCCTGGAATGTCTGTACCGAGAACTTGCCGAGCGATTCCTCGAAGTGCGAGTCATCGGCCTGCCATACGTTGAAGTCCTGATACACCGCACGCTTGACGATGTAGTCGAGCGTTGCGGTATTGATGCGGAGCAGGAGGAAGCCATTGTACTCGAGCAGCGCCTGGATGTTGTTCGCGCCATCGCGCTCGGCGAGGCCGGCGATAGGCGGATACGGGAAGTCCTGGTTGTCTTCGGCCCAGACCCGGTTTTCAGCCTCGAATTCCACGGCGTCAGCGGTATAGCCATTGACACCCTGGAAGGTCCAAAGCAGATTGGTCACACCGGAGACGCTCACAATGCCCTGCCATGTATAGTCATCGACAAGCTTCATCGTGCGAAGATCTTCACGGACATCATCGCATTCGATGCGAAGCGACTCGCAGTCGGAAAGGAAGTGGCGGACTGGATAGTTGTAGTAGATATTGCCATCGGCATCCTCTTCGGTATAACCATACGCAGGACTCATGTCCTCGTCGGTTGTCCCCTGCGGGCCCGTTCCGTCTGGATCGCGGAAGTAGTGGTAACCGTCAAAGTCGCAGCGGTAGTAGTAATAGATGCGACCGGGATCCTGCGCGGGAATCGTGCCTTCATAGACATCCGTATCGATCTCGGTCATTGGAGCAGACTGCCAACCGCCGATCGAACCGATTTCATTCTTCAAGCGATACCAGACCGTCACGCGGCGGTTAATGGCTGGATACGCCGGATCAATGTCCGTGACGCGGCAACGCACGACAACCGACTCGTCCTTCGACGGATATGCCGGCATCGGCAGATACTCCTGATCGATCACGACATCGGATGGAGGATAGGAAATTGCGACATTGTCGATTAGAATAGAGCCATCAGTAAGTTGTGCATTGGTATCGCTCATGTTAAGGCTTGTTCGAACAAAGCGAACATACTTAATGTCACGTCGATTAAGACATATCGGCAACGCATTTTGGTTCTCGGCATCAGACTCGCCAGAGTACTGAATGGTCTTTACCAGTTCCCAGTCATCGTATTCGGGCGCATCTTCAGTTGAAACCTGTACTTCTAGTACAGCTATATGACCAAGAGTTCGCATCGTAGAAGTAAAGTAGATTGTGCCAATGCCACCAGACAACTTAGGTGACTGCAAGTATGCGCCTTGCATAGACCTCATATACAGACGAGTTGATTCACAACCATTTGGCAGATAATTGTCGCCAAAGCTTGTACCGACATTAACACCAGATGCAATCCACCGATCGTTTCCAGCTGATACCACACGGAACCAATTGGTATAGGTATTATTTTTGCCGCTATAGTTCCAAATTGAGTTATCGTCCCTAACCCAATTTGAGAAGTCGGTGAAGCGAATTTCGCCGAGATCATCCGAGATGGTGGAACTGCAAGTGGTGCCGTCGTATGGCCAGACGATGCCATCTGCGACACCATCGATGGAATAGACCACGAAATACTCGAGTTCGCCTGATCCAAGGGAGGGAATCTGACCGACCCATGCGCCATTGTTGTTTACAAGCGGAATCTGCTGGACATCATCGGTAGTCGAACCATTGGGAATAACGCAAATCGCGCAAGCGGTCACGACACCATTCGTTTCGGGAACCGTCACGGACACCGAAACGGGACGGCCATTGAGGGCACTGCCAAGCGAAACATCAAGGTCGTCGAGGATTGCGACCTTCACCGATGTCTGTTCGGAAACAACCGCGTTGTCGGAAGCGCAACGGGCCTGAACCCTGACAGTGCGGATGCCGAACGTTGACCAGTCATGGTACTGGGTACCATTGGCGAGCCACTCGCCCATTCCGTCATCATCCCAGTCATACTGGTATTGAAGAGTGTGTCCGACACGGGCAAAAGACGTCTGCGCCGAGGCGGAGAAGCGAATCGCCTGGCCGATCGTGCCGTACCAACCAATGTCAGTCGTAAGTTCGGGCGTCGTAATTTCCTCGCGGTCGGTGGCATCGGCAACGATAGCCAGCGTATCGCCGCCGGAAGTCTTGTCGGAAACAACGGTCAGCGTCGTCTCGTAGTTGTCGGCCTCGACAGGTGCAAACCGCAGCGTCACATCATAAGACTCACCCGCAGGGATAACGAACTCAGTCGGATCGGCCGAGAAGACGGAGATAGGGTCGAACGTGATATCCGATACCGTCAAAGGACCCGTTCCCTTGTTGCTGATCGACAGTGTCACCGTTGGTGTAGTGTTGGTGATAACCGACATGAAATCGGTTAGATCGGGCGTCGCAATCGAAATGACGCGAGTATCGGTGATCGTAACGACAACCGCCTCCGACCACTCCGAAACAACCTCGGGATCCTGCTGGGAACGAGCCTGTATGCGAACCGAGAAATCGCCTTCGGTCTGCCATGCGTGCTGCTGGCGCGTACCCGATGTCCAACCGGAGATTTCGCCATCACCCCAATCGAAGCGATACTGCATCGCACGGTTCCAGTTATTGCTGGCAGAAGCAGTGTATGAGAGAGACTTCGTACGAGTACCCGCTTCGGGACCAGTCACAACCGGGCAGAAAATCATTTCCGCCTCGATTCCTTTACCGGAAACCGAGACAGAATCATCTCCGTTCATCGCATCGGAGTGTATGACCACCGTTCCATCATACTGCTTGAGTTCGGAGGGAGAGAATGTGACCTTGACAACCTTGTTGGAAGGGGAGGCGGCATTGTAGCCGATTACGAACGAAGACTCATCGACCGAGAAACCTTCGGGGCAATCAATCGAAGAGATGGTAAGATCCTCCGTACCGTTGTTGTAGATCGTAATAACGAGTTCCTTGGTGGCGTTGGTAGCGACATTGCCAAAGGCAAGACCGCTGCTCACGCTGGAAAGACGGACGTTTGTAATGGAGATGTATGCGGCTTCCGACCAATCGGAAATCACTTCGTTGTGGGTTTCGCAACGCGCCTGGGCGCGAACGGCGAAATCGCCAATCTCCTGCCAATTGTGCTGACGGGAGTGTTGTTGCTGGGTGACACGCGCCCATCCTGATGTAGTTCCGTCGCCCCAGTCGAAGCGGCACTCGACATTGTGCCCATAGAGGTTGGTCGATATGGCGGAGAAATTGATGTTGCGTGTGCGGATGCCACCTTCAGATCCTTCAGGAGCGTCAGGGACCGAAACCCATTCGCGCTCGATACCCGTGCCCGAGACAGTGCAGGATGTAACACCGGAAATCGCATCGGACACAATATTGAGCGTTCCCTCGGCAAGGCCGAGAGCAGTCGGGGCGAAAGTAATCGTCACGTTCGTCGAAGCTCCTGGCTCGACGGCAAAGCTTGTCATATCCGCGGCAAAGCCCTGGGGAAGTTCAATCGCCGAAATTGAAAGCGGTCCTGTACCATCGTTGCACACCTCAAGTTTATTGGTACCGACGAGCGTCAACTGCACATCGCCAAACGCAAGCGCACCATCCTTCACGCCGCCGGCGAGACGCATCACGAACGTATTGGTGATGGAAAGCGAAATCGTCTGCGACCATGCGGATTCCAGTCCCGTCTCGTGGGAGCGAGCCTGGGCGCGGATGGCGAAATCTCCAGTATCCGACCAAGCATGTGTGGCGGATGCCGCCGTCGCCCACTCGGAGGTAGAGTTGTCGCCCCAGTCGAAGCGGAATTCGCAAGTGCCGCCATAGTTGTCCGTAGCAGTAGCGGAGAAGGCAAGATTCTCAAGCCGCGTGCCAGTTGTGGGACCATCGAACGTGTCAATGGCCACGACCTGGGCTTCGCGTCCCTCGGCGATGATGTTGACGGAATCCTCGCCATCGGTAAGATCGGACTGGACGATCAGCGTGTCATCATACGTCGCCACTTGTCCAGGGGCAAAGGTCACAAGGGAAGTCACGACACCATCTGGCGGAACAACGAAAGCGGCGGGATCGGCCGTGAAACAGTCGGGAAGAGCAATAGAGGAAACTGTGAGAGCCGCATTGCCGTTGTTCGTAAGAATAAGCGGAAGCGTCTTCGATGCATTGGTAGCGACCAGCCCGAAATCAAGATCGCCGGAGAGCGCGAGAATGCGGGTGTTCTGGGTATTGACGGTGAAACTGTTTGTAGCCGTCACGCATGGGGAAAGCGACTCGTTGTTCAGAGGCTGCGGGCCATCGCCATCAGGATCGCGAGAATAGGCGCCATCCTCGTATGCGATAGTGAAGAAGTAGTCGTATTCACCAGCCACGAGCTCGCCGATCGAGGCAGTCGCAACACTATCGGAAATTGGGGCGGCAGTCTCCGTCCATGAAGATGCGGACGAAAGCTTATACTTTAGCGTGGCCTGTGGATTCGAAAACGGGACTGCGGAATCTTCCGGAGCGAGGGCGGTCGAGATAGAAACGGGAGTAGTGATATCGGGAGTAGTGGGCGAAACTGCGATATCGGACGCAACGAGCACTGCAGGAGGACAAGAGATTGCGACATTGTCGATCGCGATGGATTCAGTATAACGTTCATTACCAGCCCAATTCATAGCCAATGGGTCTTCGCCATCGATACGAACAAATCTAACATGACGGACATCTGGACGATTCACACGCACTGGCTCCGCATACTGATTGCCATACAGAGTCACTGACTTAACCGTCACCCAATTTGCTGCATCCAGATCAACATTCGTCGTCACCTGAACATCCATCGCAGCGGTATAATTGTCCTTTCGCGTGGAAGAAGTGAAATAGATGGTTCCAACACCTTCAGCCAAGACCGGCGAAACAAGCTGAGCACCTTGAATGGAGCGAAGGAACACATTTGGTGATTCGAACCCAGCCGGATGCAAGGAATCAAATGTTGATTTCACATTTGCCCATGTGGCAATCCACTGGTCCGAACCATCCGAAACGGTCTTAACCCAATTCGTATAGGTGCTGTTCTTCGCAGAGTAGTTCCACTTCGATGCAGGATCCGACACCCAATCGGAGAAGTCCGTGAAGCGTGTCTCCCCTAGTTCGGCCGCGCCAGCGGCCTGCGCGGACATAATCGCAGCAAATGCGACCGCGCCGCAAATGCGCTTAACCAGTGTATTGATTTTGCCCATGAGTGTTTCTCCCGTGTACGGCGTAAGGTGCCGTGAACCCAATTAGTCCAGTCCGTGCAATAGTACTTGAAATTGGATATGGTGACAATTGAAAACCGCGAATTTTTGGATGGGCGCACCACATTGAAATGGTCGCTTATTCCCTTCCGGGACTTGTTCCGTATAGTCTCCAACGATAAAACACCCGGTGGCAACGGCATGATACTTGCTATTCCTCAACCGTGAAGTTTTCCGCGTCAAAATCAGGAATGACATTCATCGAGACCTTCACGGTGATTGTGATTCTCGGCGTGCTAATGGGAGGGATAACCGCCCTAGCCCGCTACTCGCGACACGCCGCAAACGCCGCCCGCGCCCGCGCCGATATCGCAAAGCTATCGGATGTGATCGAACGTTACTCGGCGATTTTCGGCGAGGTGCCGTCATGTGACCAAGTGAACGATGCCGCGCAGGTCAAGGATTCAGATTTCGACGACGACAGCTTCGCCATCACGAATCTCTGGGACCTCGAAGACCTGCCTCTTCCATTTTCAGATGACGCCCTTGTGTCCAGCAACGACCATGACAAATGGGACTGGGAGGAAAACCTGACCAATTTCGCTTCGAATGTCGATCCTTGGGGGCATCCATACCGCTATCGTCCGCTGCAACGGGAGATCTCTGGCGGCGACGACATCGTTGACGACCGCCTTCAAGGCGAAGACTCGTTTGAAATCTACTCGTGCGGTCCACATGTGGACTGGAATGGCACAAAGCCATACACCAACGACGACATCCGCATCTCGCTGTGAAAATCAAAGCCCATACCCGCGCCCTGTCGGCATTCACGCTGCCGGAACTTCTCCTGGTGATGATGGTCATCGCCATCCTCCTCGGCATGATCCTCTCCGCCATACGCGCATTGCACCGCCATTCGCTGAAGACCGTCGCCCTCAGCGAGGCAAAGGGCATTGAAGCGGCTTGGAAACAGTACTACGCGCACTATCAGAGCTGGCCTTCGCAAAAGCCCGGCGAAACAGGTGGCAACGCAAAGGAAGGCGGCGACAGCGATGAAGACCAGACATTCATGATCGACCACAGGATGGCGCTCGCGCTTGCCGGCGACGAGAGCTACGACAACATCGCCGATGAAGACAAGCTCAACCCAGATGACATCCCCTTCATGGAATTCATCCATTTCGACAAGGGCAAGGACGGCAACGAAAGCACCAACCCGATCAATCCCTGGGGACTGACGATCGTTGACGTGAACCGCTGCTATTTCGTGCGCTTCGACAACGATGGAGACGGCCGCATCGACCTGCCAGACAGCAGCGACGAAGCCTCGAACCGCCAGGACGAAACATGGACTCCGAAATCCTACGAAAACGACAAGGAGCACATGGTCCACGCCTCCGTGATCGTCTGGACATACAATCCGGAAATCCATGTAGGCGACAAGGACGGCAATGGCGATTCGCGCAACGATGAACGCATAATCGGAAGCTGGAAGGACTGATGCCCGTCTCACTCAAAAAACGCGATGGCGCATTTACGCTGATCGAAATCCTTCTTTCGATCCTGATTATCTCCATGCTCATGGTTCTCGCGTTCGCGACAAACCGCGCACTGCGCGACTCCGCAAAGCGCCGCCAAGCCGCCCTTGAAGTACGCGCGATCGAACAAGCGCTGCTCGCATACCGCCAGACATACGGCAACTGGCCCCTGCTCGCGGACAACGACCCATCGAACGTCCAAGTCACAAACATCATCGCCGTCCTTTGCAACGACGACGATTTCGGCGATAACCCGGAAGTGGAAAATGCCAATCCGCGCGACATCGTCTTTCTCGAACTCCCAGGCACCGCGTCAACTCGCGGCATCACTTTTGCCGATCCATGGGGTAATCCGTACCAGATGGCGCTAAGGTGCGAAGACGGCAACCAGTTCACCTACAAGGATGTCGGCGATTCCGATTTGTCCAGGCTTGACAACTGCCGCCTCGATCCCGAGACTTTCCCCGCCGTGGTCTGGACGATTACAATCGACGAAAAACAAATCCTGTCGTGCGAGGTTGATCCATGAAATCACGCATCACACGCACAAGGTGCGCATTTACGCTTGTCGAACTGGTTGCTGTCATGGCCGTCATGGCAGCAATCCTGATGACGGCCGTCGCATCATATCCGTCGTGGGGACGCATCCATTCCATGCGCGCTTCGGAATCGATCGTGATGGGCGAACTCCAGCGCGCCCGCCAACTTGCCATCACGCAGAACAGGCATGTACGCCTCAGCATCACAAACTGCGTCCCCGACTCGCCCCGCCTTCCCTACGGACGAATCTCCATGGCATGCTCGAACCCTGACAACCCAGAGTCCGAAGGCATGTTTCCCGTTTCTTTCGGCAAGACCAACGACCTGCCGCGTGGAGTGTATTTCGTCCTGACCGAAAAACTCGATGGCTCCCCTATCTACAAGGCCGAAGACATCAAGCGCCCCACGTCCATAACCTTCAAGCCCGATGGCTCATGCGCAATCGGCGGCGACTGGCGCGGCGAAGACATCTGGTGCGACAAGGATTCAGACAAACTGGGCAAAGCCTACGAAGCAGAACACGCCGACCGCATGTTCTTCATTCGCTGCCAGCAGCCCAAGCGCAAGAATGACCCGGACGAAAGACATCGCCTCTTCAGGGCTTTCGCCGTCAACCGCATCACCGGCGTTGTGCGAACACTTCAAGCCGATGAAATCGACGATGGCAAGGAATGACATTGCATTTGGTTGCATCCGCATGTTCCGATTGAGACAAATGTCCGCCGGTAATCAATTCCGCATAGCCCGCGACGAAATCCGTAGCGGCATCTCCTCTTCAACTCGCAAAACCGCGGGCGTACGATGCGGATTGATTAACGGCGCAAATCGCGTCGCGAAGCGATCGCGTTCTTCCGGGGAAAACGCCGCGTTTACGCTGATCGAGCTCGCGCTCTCAATTTTCGTCATGGGCGTTGCCGTGCTCGGCGTATTCAGCCTCGCGCGCATCGGCATCTCAACTTCGATGGAGGCCGAGGACGAAATGCGCGCCGCGCAATTCGCCGATGATGTCTTCACAACGCTCCGCCTCTATTCCGATGCGTTCCAGGATACAAACCGCTGGGACAGTTTCGACGGCGACCTTGCGTCATATGCGGAAGGATTGTCTGCCTCGAATAATCTCTTCTACTGCTTTTGGACAAGGCTCAGCGAAAATAAAGACGTCGATTTCATCTGTCTCCCTGATTTCTGGGACCGCCCGGAAGATGGCAGCCCACTTGGCAGCGCAGCCGATGAAACGCCATATCCGATACGCATGCAGATTGTCGGGCCAGACGAAAGCTATTACGACGACATCACGACAAACATCTTCTGCGCCGCCGACATCCGGTCGCTTGGCGACATGCACCGGACGATCCCCGAATACGCAATACGCTACCGGCTGATCATCGTTACGAACAGCACCAGCCATGTCTCGGCAAACCTCAATGTCTGGTGCGGTCTCGATTCTCGCCAGCGCAACGACTACACGTTCTACACGCACTTTTTTGCACGGGGGAATCTGCCATGAGCAAACTCCGTCAAGAAACTTTCCGCCGCTGCAGGCTCGGCTTCACAATGCTTGAACTGCTTGTATCGACAGTGGTGCTGATCACCATCATCACACTCCTTGCGCGGGCGCTCACGCAAACCGAGACAATCTGGGATCGCGGCCAAAGCCGGATGCGTCTCCTATCTTCCGGGCGCGCCGCGCTCAATGTAATCCGCGATGACCTTGAAAGTGCGTTCTCAACCAATGTCTTCATGCTCGTGGATGGCGAAAACAACGGTTTCGCCGACTTTGATCTCCCCATAATCACCAGCGCTCAATCTGGTTTCAAGATCGAACCTTCATTCGGATTCGAGAATACCGGCCTCTTCTTCTACCGTTTCTCCGCGACACCGCGCAAAGGCTTCTATCCTGTCGAAGCGATCAGCTATTCCCTTACAAACAATGTCGCCAGGGACTCGCTCGGCAGGGAATACGAACTGCCCGTGTTGTTCCGCAATGGTTCCCGCTTCAAGGTCATTTCGGAAGAACCGCAGGACGAAGACATACAAGACGAAGCATGGGAAGACGACGCCGCCCCCGATGCGCCCGATGAACTGGATGACATCAACGATCTTCCCGATGAGACAAGGCTCCCGCTTGCAGACTCGACCCTTTCATCGTCAGTGCGGCTTCTCGAGGGTGTCGCGGCGTTCTATTGCATCCCGCGCTCGATATCGTCCGACACTGTCTCCGAAGACAAAAGCGCAACGCATATAGACTATGTCGATATCTACCTCGAATTGCTGACGCCATCGCAATGCCGCCGTGCCTTCGACCTCAACGACGAAAAGCAAAAGGAGTTCGTCGAGAAAAACGCGCTGCGCCTCTCCGCGCGCTTTGCCATCGGCGCACATCCCGCATTCAACATTCCAGACTCCATCGTCACGCCATGGGAGTCGCAACCATGAAACCCTTCCACCGCAATTCATCATCGCGTTCAGGCGTCGCACTGATCACTGTCCTTGGCATACTTGGCACGCTCACCCTTCTTGCCCTCGCATTCACGATCCTCACGCGCACAGAGCGCGCCGCCTCGCGCAACGCCATGGCGCGTTCCGATGCGCGCCACTACATCGATGCCGCGCTCAATTTCGCGGTAGTGCACGCTGTTTTATTCCAGTCCGAAGCGCAAGGCGCCATGACTTACGAAGAACTCTTCGATGATATTGGAATTCCATCCGAGGACAGCGACAACAATCCTATCCGCAGGGCGAACTGCTTCGGCTTTCATGGCGATTGCGACCAAGACGCCCCATCGGTCCGCCTCGGACGCAATTCCCTGACGAATTGGCTGCCCCGGGCAATCTGGGATGAAGCGACAAACACATGGTCTTTCTGGTTGCCCGTCACCGCCACGAATCAGAATTCAAACGTCACCGTTACAAACGGTCGCATCTCGTACCTCGTGATCGACTGCTCTGGATTCCTCGATGTCCATGGGGTTACCACAAACCATGCGGCAATACTCTCGGAATACGATTTCAAATCAGATGTCGATTTCGCAAGCCTGCGCGATGACGGCGGGACAAACCGCTTCGGCTTCCTCTCGCACCCGGATCTGAACTCCCGCGGCGGCGCCTGGGGCTTCGCGACTCCCGTGTCGAATCTCGTGACATGCCTCTTCGACCCCGATCCGGATGTCACGGTCACAAACTGGAGCAACCTTGGAGAATCAAACATTGGGCTGGTACCAAAGTTCAACATCTCGCCGTGGAAGGACGACGCCCTGAAGGATTCATGCCTCGATTTCGACGACCCGATCGACATCGAATACTGGCTAGAGGAAGTCACGAACCGCCTTGCCGTCTGCGGATATGCCGATGACGAATCACTCGCCATAGCATGGAACATTCTTAATTTCATCGACCCTGACCGCACTCCGCAAGCATGGGATGAGAATGGCGATGAAATCGAAACGCCCTGGAGGCAATGCTGGCCAATCGAAGATGTCCCCCTGATCAATGAGCTCTCGCTTATCGACGATGACCCGACACAGACCAATGCTGTCGATGCCATTCCAGTTTGGAACGGGGATAGCGAAGGCAGGCTTTTCCCCGACACGCTTACAAACTATTCGTACCGAATTGCCACCGAACTCTGGTACCCATTCGCTCCACGACCGATCGAAGAGATCGACAACGCAGGGCTGTCCGTATGCGTCTGCACAAACGGCACGACAAACTGCGACATCGATTGGAACAGCGACGACCAATCTCCGACCAACGAACTTGGCGAAGTCATCGGCATCAGATTCGGATGCGAAAGCGATCCGGACAAAGACGAAATGCGCGGTTTTGAATTTGACCCCGAAGATGAAGACAAATGGTTCATCGCCATCACCAATCCAATTCCAAGCCAAGCCGGCATCGTCTTCCCTATTGACGACTATGCTGTTTCAAACGAGTGGGAAGTGACAATAATCGATCCCGATACCGACGAGGAAACAACAATCATCACCTCATGCTGGGAGCGCGCCACGATGTACGCGCCTATCGGCACTTTTGTCTATCCGCGCTTCACCGGCGCGACGACTCCGCCGATAACGAATGCAACCGCCACGCACACTCTCTCGCCAATCGCCCGCGTGACGATCGACGGCGGCAATTCATACACCAATTGGGTCGATGAAGCTCCAGGCTACGCCAATCTGCTTGTCTTCAACGGCGACACCAACTCCTGGTCCGCCTATATCGACGATCCACGCCACAATCACGATTCCGCGGAATGGCACTGGGCCGCGAAGGGCGACGACACACTTGGCACGACAAACACCGACTGTACGGCATGGAGCGGCATTACTGAAAACGGAATCAGCTATGGACAAGGTCTTCCCCTCATCCATTTCGATGCGCCGCTACGCACGGCTGGCGACATCGGATTCATAGCATCCACCGGTCTATGGCAAAGCGTCTGCCTACTCGATCCACGATGGCAGGGAGGCAACAATGACTACGCGGTCTTCACCCATGGCAGCGTCCTCGATTTCTTCACCGTGCATTCGACAAACCGCCCGACATGCGGATTGATGTCATACAACACCCCGTGGACCAATGTCATCCGGGCTGTAATGGCGGACATCCCGATTTCAGAAAGCAGATCGAGCACGAACCTTGTTTCCGCGATAGAAACAGACGATGGCGAAAATCTTGTCAAATGGATGACGGATTGCTATCTCGAAGCGCGGGACCAGTATATTACCGTGGATGGCGAAAGCTCCGACACACATGTCTGCCCGACAACCATTGGCGAACTCGCGTATTTTCTCGGACAGCTGACGATGTTCAACGAAGGCCCCGATGTCAATTATGGGGAATTTGCAACAAGCGATCTCTGGCAACCCGCGACAAACAGGCTTGATGATGTTCTCAAGGAAGACATAATCCGCGGCCTTGCGGAGCGCATTTCCTTCCGTCAGCGTCTCTATGTGATCGTTCTCGCGGCGCAATCGCTTGCGCCGAACGGCCGCATCGCCGCCGACCAACGCGCCGTAGTCACAATCGCCTCCGATCTTTTCACCGGCAACTGGCGCATCCTCAACTGGGCATGGCTAGAGTAACGGAACAAACGGCATTAAAAGCGGCAAAATACCCTGTCCACCTGCCGGGGGCTGGTGTTCGGCGGGCGCGGTCCTCGTCCCGTGCGGCCGGCGCACGGGACACGGCAGTTTGCAACTTTTGTCTTATCAACAATACCATTCGTCAACAAACACCATGCAAACTGCGAATATCCTTTCTGTGGAAATCGTCGGCGAAAACGCCCGGCACCGGCTCCGTGTCGAAACGATGCGGTGTTCCGCCATGCCAGTCAACATTCGCTGGCCTGGCCACCAACGCGAGTTGGATCAGACGGAAACATGCTCTTTCGCGCGTTTCGATTTCCATGGCGCCACCGAAATCGAAGTCGAAGCGAATTGCGATTTCGGCGAAGTTGTCGTTCGTCCGCGAGCCAAGGGCATAGTTGTCGAGCGCAATGGCCGCACCATGCGCTTTACGGTCACAGAGCCTGGCGCATACTCGGTGGAGTTGGATGGCGTACACGGCAACTTCATGCTGTTCGCCGATTCGCCGATTGATTTCTCACGGATCGACAAGTCATCCCCAGGCGTGCGCTATTTTGGTCCGGGTGAACACGAAGCGGGATTAATTGTCCTCAAGTCCGGCGAAACGCTTTTCATCGATGATGGCGCCGTGGTTTACGGGCGCGTCACCGCGCGCGATGCCGACCATGTCCGAATCTGCGGGCGTGGCATCCTCGACATGAGCCGCATTGCCGGCGACGCCGTCCAGATTCCGCCCGAGGTTGAGGCGGAGCAACGTAACAAGGGATGGGCCATCACAAATATCGAGCGCTATGACGCCATGCGGTTCGAGTTTTGCGACGACCTCGAAATCGTGGGCGTAACAATCCGCGATTCCCTGATTTACGCCATCCATCCGATCTGCTGCAGGTGCTTCATAGTTAAGGGCGTGAAGATTCTCGGATCGTGGCGATACAACTCGGACGGCATCGACATGCACAACTGCCGCGGCGTGCATGTCAGCGATTGCTTTGTTCGCACATACGATGATTCAATCTGCGTAAAGGGCTTCGACTACATTCTTCCCGAGTCGGAAATGGTCCACGACGGCGAGACTCACGACATGTTCGAGGATGTGCTAGTCGAGAAATGTACAATTTGGAATGACTGGGGACGCGCCCTGGAAATCGGCGCCGAGACGCGCGCCGTTGAAATCCGCGGCGTCGTCTTCCGTGATTGCGACGTGCTTGCCTGCGAGTCCGTTGTCGCAGATGTCCAGAATTGCGACCAGGCGCATATCCACGATGTCGTCTTCGAGAATATCCGCATCGACTATCCAGCGGTCATTCCCAGGACCAAATACGCCGAACATGCCTCTGATTTCGATCCATCCGCTCGCGGCACTCCAGCGGCAATCATCGGTGCCGACATCCACTATGTTCCGGAATATTCGAAAGCTGGTTCGGAAAATCGCGGGCGCATTTCCGATATCGTCTTCAAGGACTTTTCGGTCACGGGAATCGATCGCATGCCATTCGGCTTCCTGCGTGGTTTCGATGACTGCCACCGCGTGGAGGGCGTACACATCGAGGGCATTTCGTTGGATGGGCAGGACATTACCAAGCGTTTCGCAGAATCCGTTTCCCTAAACGAATTCGCGGATGCGCCAAGTCGCCCGAACTAAAACCGATATCGCAGCGTCTGCTCACCTTTATCTGCCCGCCGTTCACCGTTCCGCTCCGCAACCTTGTTTTTACGCGCAAAGAATGTCATAATCTCCGCAACCAAAAAAGGAGTTCCAAATGGCATTCGACAAGATTACCGTTCCCGCCGGCGAAAAGATCACCCTCAAGGATGGCGCACTTTGCGTGCCCGATAATCCAATTATTCCGTTCATCGAGGGCGATGGCACAGGCCCAGACATCACCCGTGCAGCCATGACCGCATGGAATGCCGCCGTCGAAAAGGCATACGGCGGAAAGCGCAAGATCGCATGGATGGAAGTCTATGCGGGCGAAAAGTCGAACGCCGTGTATGGTCCAAACACCTGGCTCCCGCAGGAAACACTCGATGCATGCCGCGACTATCTCGTCTCGATCAAGGGCCCGCTCACGACTCCTGTCGGCGGCGGCATCCGCTCCATCAATGTCGCGATGCGCCAGCAGCTCGACCTCTATGTATGCCTCCGCCCCGTGCGCTGGTTCAAGGGCGTGCCCTCGCCGGTGAAGCATCCCGAACTCACCGACATGGTGATCTTCCGTGAAAACACCGAAGACATCTATGCCGGCATCGAATGGATGTATGGTACGCCCGAGGCAGCCAAGGTCGTAGGCTGGCTCCAGCGCGAAATGGGAGTGAAGAAAATCCGCTTCCCCGAAACCGCTTCGATCGGCATCAAGCCCGTCTCGCTCGAAGGCACCGAACGCCTCGTCAAGGCCGCCCTCGACTACGCGATCGCCAACGACCGCAAGTCGGTGACAATCGTCCACAAGGGCAACATCCAGAAGTTCACCGAGGGCGCGTTCCGCGACTGGGGCTACAAGCTCGCCCAGCGCGAATACGGCGCGCAGATCATCGACAAAGGTCCATGGTGCTCCTTCAAGAATCCGAAGACCGGACGCGAGATCATTGTGAAGGACTGCATCTGCGACGCCTTCCTCCAGCAGATTCTCACCCGTCCTGCCGAATATGACGTTATCGCGACGCTCAACCTCAACGGCGACTATGTCTCCGACGCCCTCGCCGCGACTGTCGGCGGCATTGGCATCGCACCCGGCGCAAACATCAACTACAAGACCGGCGTGGCCGTATTCGAAGCGACACACGGCACCGCGCCGAAGTACGCCGGGCTCGACAAGGTCAACCCAGGCTCCCTCATCCTCTCTGGCGAAATGATGTTCCGCTATCTCGGCTGGACCGAGGCCGCAGACTTGATCGTTGCCGCGATGGACAAGGTAATCGGCGCCAAGACCGTGACCTACGACTTCGCGCGCCAGATGGAAGGCGCGACCGAGGTGAAATGCTCCGCCTTCGGCCAGGCCCTCGCCAACGCCATGTAATCTACCATGTCCGTGGCATCTCCTCTCCGCGCCACCCTCTTACCTCTTACCTAATCCATGGTAATGGCTAAATCCACCGACCGTCTCGTTACCGCCTACATCAAGAGTTCCGGCATGCGTCTCGCGCATGTCGAAGCGACAGAATCCGCGCGCGCCCTGGAGCGCAGTCACCTCAGCGGCCCCACCGCTGGCCTAGCGCTCGCGGACGCCCTATCGGCTGTTGCGCTTCTCAGCATGGATTCCACGAAGCAGGATGAAGCCGTCTCGCTCCGCATGGACTTCGATGGTCCGCTCCAGGGCCTGCTTGTGGAAGCGACACAAGGTGGCATGCTGCGCGGCTTCACGCGCGTAAAGGTCATGAACGACTTCGACGGGCGCGACCCGATCCCTGTCGCCGAGGCCCTTGGTTCCCGCGCGTCGGTACAAATACTGCGGTCCGTCCCCGGCGAACTGCTCGAGCAGAGTTCCTTCGATACCATGCCCCCTACCCCGCAGGACGCGATTCGCACATACATGAACCGTTCGCAACAACGCAATGCGCTCGCCCTCATCTCGAGCGAATCGTATGGCGGCTACATCGACCAATCGCGCGGCGTCCTCGCCGAGCGCATGCCCGATGGCGACCCGATCGCATTCGAACGCCTCCGCGCGCGCTTCGACGATGGCACCGCCCTCGACGCCCTGAACTCCGCCGCCTCTCTCGAGGCATGGGCGAAGGAAGTCGGTCTTGGCGATCTTTCCTCCATCGAGTCGCGCCCGCTCCGCTTCGGCTGCCGCTGTTCACGCGAACGTGCCGCAGCGATGCTCGCCGCGCTTTCCAAGACAGAACGCGCGGCAATGGCGAAAGAAAAGCCGACTGTCACAATCTACTGCCACATGTGCGGCGCCTCTTACGAAGTGCCCATCGAAACGGATAGCGCAAAGTGAACCATCTTGTCGCCCATATCCTCGCGCGCCGAAGCACACGCGTATTCGAATTCAAGGAAGTCTCCGACGAACAAATCCACGATATCCTGAAGGCCGCGATGTCGGCGCCATCCGCGCGCTGCGCCGATCCCTGGCACTTCATGGTCGTACGCATGCCCGGCCAGTTGTCGCGTGTCGCGGAATGCCTTCCAAACGGCGCACACCTCACGAATGCATCGGTAGGAATAGTCGTCTGCGGCGAAAAGGAAAAAGCCAATCACGCCGGCATGGAGTACCTGCTCATGGATTGCTCCGCGGCGATGGAAAACATTCTGCTCGCAGCGACATTCCTCGGTCTTGGCTCTTGCTGGCTAGGCGTTTATCCACATGTCGAACGCGAGACGGCGGTGCGCTCCATCCTCGGCATTCCAGAGGAAATCACGCCGATTGGGATCGCAGCGATCGGCTACGCGAAGGGACAGACCCACCGCGCCCGCACCCGCTACGACGAAATGCGCGTCCACAACGAAATCTGGTAGGCCATGTCGCGGAGTTTCACGAGGAGGCTTACGCTCGTCGCCACCCGCAAGCTGCATCTGAATATGCTGCCGCAGGGTCCGCGCAATTTTCTCGCCTTCAACTTCCTCAACATCCTCTCGTGGTCGTCGATCCTCTCGCCCGTGTTGGTGCTACATGCGAATGCGCTCGGAATTTCATCCTCCGCGATCGGCGCGCTGAATTCCGTCCTTTACTTCGCGGGCATCCTCGGCATCTTCACGAAATCCCTTGCCGAGCGCATCGGCTCGAAGCGCCTTCTCCTGGGCGGGTGGACGCTTCGCAATCTGCTCGCCGCGCCGATCGTGCTCACGCCCCTCGTGCGGATGTACTTCGGATTCCTTCCCGCCGCCACTCTGCTCTTCACCTGCATAACTCTCTTCTGCATCACGCGCGCGATGTCCAACATCGCGTGGGCGAGCTGGCTCCACGAGATCGTCCCGCCAACGCGGCTGGGACGCTACTACACGATCGAGGCGATCATGACGCGCGTCCTGCTCGTCGCGTGCGGCCTGGCATGCTTTCTCTGCTTCGATGGAACAGCCGCGACCGCCCCGGCCGATGGGCCGAACTACGGCGAACTATGGCGTTTCGCGGCGCTTGCCGGATTCGGCGTGGCCGCGGGTCTCTTCAGCACGCGTGTACTGCGCAACGTCCCAGGCGGATTGCCGCCGCCAAAGAAGGACGGCGAAAACGTGCCGCACGCATCGTTTGGAAGCGTCCTGCATGACAGGATGTTCATGCTGTTCCTATTTTCCTCCGCATTCTTCTCCTGCATCTACGTGGGAGGAGGCGTCCTGATTCCGCTTCTGCTCAAGAAGCACTTCGCGATGAGCACCGGCACCGTCTTGCTTTTCACGTCGATCGGCAACCTGCTCGCGGTATTCACCACGCCGCGCTGGCGCCTCATGGCGGACCGTCATGGCAGCCCTGCGACAATGCTCGCGAATGGCATCCTCTACTCCGCCTGCATGATCCTCATCGGCGTGCTGGCATATTTCAAGCCGTCCTTCGCGCCGTTCGCGCTGCTTCCGCTTTGCGCACTGGTGCCGGTGGCGGAAAGCGCGAACTCGATGGCCTGCTCACGCGGATAC
The DNA here is from genome assembly GCA_045627705.1 of Kiritimatiellia bacterium. GTDB lineage: Bacteria > Verrucomicrobiota > Kiritimatiellia > RFP12 > JBMNHG01 > JBMNHG01. Next base: position 45,113 of record JAZQOE010000050.1, read on the forward strand.
ATGCTTCGCATCTCGGCCGAGAGCCGCCACGCCTGCAACGCCGTATGGAATGCCGGCACGCAGACAATCTGCGGCATTGTCTCGATCCTCGTGGGAATATTGCTCGACTCCCCAGAAGGGATGAACCTGCGCTTTGCCGCCGTCGCCTGGGGAGCCGCCGCGCTCATCCTAGGCGCCGGATGGTTCGCCCTGCGCGTGCCCGTGCCAAAGGGAGATGCACAGCCCGGCCCCAGCCCCCTCTACAATCCCGCCCACCCACTGCTCAGCATGTACCGCGTGATCCCCTGCGTCTTGAACCCGCTGAACAAGCCGGATGCACGCCTCAGGAATTAACTGAGATCGTATTTGACGCCCGTCTCGGTGAAGTATTCGTCCACCTGTTTCGATTCATGCACGCACGCGGCAAACGCGCTGCCGGAAATTTGTTCCGCTTTCCTGGTCGTGTACGTCAGTTGCGGAATGTTGATTTCCTTGTTGAGCGCGGCGTTCTCCTTCGCGAAATCCGGGGTCGAGCAAGCGATTTTTTCGATATTCATGATGTTGTTCCTTTCAAAATGGTGGTGGGGCGTGGGGGGGTGGGGGTTAGGGCGTGTGACGGGAGACGTGAGGGGTGAGACATGTCTCTTGTCTCGCGTCTCACGCCCTTCCGCATCACGCCTCGAACAGCTTCGCCGCCGGCAAGCCGCATCAACACGTGCCCCCTCGCCGGCATTCTGCACCGGTTTCCATTCCACATCCCCATATCACATAAAGTTGGACTCACAGTCTCACAGGCTCAAATCGCCATGAAGCTTGTAAACCGCTCCATCGCGGTCAATGCGGAGATCGGTGTCGGGGAAAGCGGTTTTCAATTCAGCGCGGAGAAGCTCGATGGCATGCTCGACAATTGCAGTCCGTTCGCCTTCTGGCACGTGAGAAAGAGTAACCATGCGGACATCGAGAATGTATCCGGGACCAAGCGCGGAGCCAAAGCCCGCCGAATAGGAAGCGCCAAGCTGGAAGAGTCCA
>JAZQOE010000051.1:0-27890 GCA_045627705.1 Kiritimatiellia bacterium
GGCGGCGATCTCGGCAAGGATCTCGGCCCGCGAACGTGCATTTCCTAGTGAATTTTCTTTCATGGCATATATTATAGTATATGCACATGAGAGAAGCAAGTGGAAAATTTGGGGTGCCTGCATAAATCTTTCTGTGCACCCGATACGGCAGGACTACCTCATGGCGCTCGCAATTCACGCTACTTGGCGCGAAGCGTCCGCAGGAGCGAATCGGGATCGCGAAGCTGCTCCTGGACCATCTCGCGGGTTATGCGGATGTCCTTGAGCCTATCGTCGCCCGGAGCCTCGTACATGACATCCATCATGAGATGCTCGATGATGGCGCGGAGACCGCGTGCGCCAGCCTTGCGTTCGCAGGCGGCATGGGCGATTTCGCGCATCGCGCCATCGTCGAACTCAAGTTTGACGCCATCGTACGAAAGGAGCTTCGCATACTGCTTCACGATGCAATTGCGCGGCTCGACGAGAATGCGCACGAGATCATCCTCCGTCAGTTCGTCCATGCAGCAGACGACAGGGAGACGGCCGACAAATTCGGGGATCAGTCCGTGGTGAACAAGGTCTTCCGCCTCGACGCGCATCGCGGAACGGCGCGCCTTCGAGGAATCGTCCGCCTCGTTGAACCCGAGCGTGTTATTCCCCTGCCTGCGCTTGACGACTTCGTCGAGTCCGACGAAAGCCCCGCCGCAGATGAAGAGGATGTTGCGGGTGTCGATCTGGATCGTCTCCTGCTGCGGATGCTTGCGTCCGCCTTGTGGCGGGACATGTGCGATCGTGCCTTCGAGGATTTTCAGGAGGGCCTGCTGTACGCCTTCACCGGAGACATCGCGGGTGATCGAGACATTCTCGGTCTTGCGGGCGATCTTGTCGATCTCGTCAATGTAGATGATTCCGGTCTGCGCGCGTTCGACATCCATATCGGCAGAACGCAGAAGCGCAAGGAGGATGTTCTCCACGTCGTCGCCGACATAGCCGGCTTCCGTGATCGTAGTGGCGTCGGTAATCGCGAACGGGACATCGAGCATGCGCGCGAGAGTACGCGCGAGAAGCGTCTTGCCGCAACCGGTGGGGCCGATCAGTAGGACATTGCTCTTGTCGATCTCGACACCGTCGGCGGACTCGGCGCCGGCCTTGGAATCCTCGTCCATCAACCTGCGATAGTGGTTGTGGACTGCGACGGAAAGCGCCTTCTTGGCGTAGTCCTGCCCGATGACATACTGGTCGAGGAAGGCCTTGATCTCGGATGGCGGCGGGACCTTGATCGGTGTGCGCTTGCGCGTCGGCTTGCCATTCCGCACGGGTTGCGAGGAATCCTGGCCGGCCGCCATTTCGCCCTCGTGGATTACCGCATGTATCTGCTCGATGCAATCGATGCAGATATTCGCGCCTTCGGGACCGGGAAGGATACCATCCCCGGTACGACCGCAGAAGGAACAGCGGAGTTCGGGCAGGTCATCGTTGAAACGGCCGCCGCCGGAGCGACGGCCGTTGCCACCACCTTTTACCGGACTCACGCCTTGACCCCCGTTGGCTTGCGGACGAGCACTTCGTCGATCAGGCCGTAGTCGCGGGCTTCCTCGGCGGAGAGGAAATGGTCGCGCTCGGTATCGGCCGTAACGGTGTCGAAGGGCTTGCCCGTGGCATCGGCGAGAATCTGGGTAAGCGTCTGCTTCAGGCGGAGGATCTCCTGGACCTGGATGTTCATGTCCGTGGCCTGTCCCTCGGCGCCGCCAAGGGGCTGGTGGATCATGATGCGCGCGTTGGGGAGCGCATAGCGCTTGCCCTTCGTGCCCGCGGCGAGGAGGACGGCGCCCATGCTGGCTGCCTGTCCCACGCAGTAGGTTGCGACATCGCAGGTGAGGAATTTCATCGTGTCGTAGATCGCGAGGCCGGCGGTGACGACGCCGCCCGGCGAGTTGATATAGACAGAGATGTCCTTCTTCGCGTCCTGGGCCTGGAGGAAGAGAAGCTGCGCGATGATCGCGTTGCTCACCGCGTCGTCGATCGGGGTGCCGATGAAGACGATGCGATCCTTGAGGAGGCGGGAGTAGATGTCATACGCCTGCTCGCCGCGGCCGGTCTGCTCGATGACCATCGGCATCGGGATGTAGGTCGCGGAGGGGGCGGCGGAACGGATATCGGTGATTTTCATCACGAGATTTTCGCTTTCTCGACGAGCAGGTCGATAACCTTGTTCGCGCGGATTTCGCCGCGGATGGATTCGATGGCGTTGCGCTCTTCGAGCATTCCGCGAAGCTTCGTGACATCCATCTGGTACTGGGCGGCCATCTCGCGGATGCGGGTCTCGAGATCCTCGTCGGTCTCCTTGACCTTTTCTTCCTCGGCGATGCGGGCGAGAATGTAGCGCAGGCGGACGCGGTCGCGGGCCGCGGTTGAAGCGTTGCCGAGGATTTCCTCGCGGTGCTTGTCGAGCTCTTCGCGGGAGAGGCCGCGGTTGGCGCCATCCTGGAGCATCATGCGCACCGCGTTGTCGGTCTCGCTTTCGACGACGGACTGCGGGAGGTCGAACTCCGTCTTCTTGAGCAGGTGGTCGATCACCACCTGGCGGCGGCGGTCGGCTTCGGCGCGGTCGGCCTGGGCCTGCATGCCCTTGGTGACGCGCTCGCGGAGGGCGTCGAGCGTCTCGGCGCCATAGTTCTTGAGGAACTCGGCTTCGTCGGTGGGCTGGCGCTTGCGGAGGACCTTGACCGTGGTCGAATAAACTGCCTTCTGCTTGCGGAGCGCCTCGATCGGGTAGTCCTTCGGGAACTTGACCTCGATGTCGCGCTTCTCGCCGATCGCCATGCCCTGGACGCCGGGCATGAGACCGGGGATGTAGGCGTCGGCCGTGTTGTCGGCCTGGAACCAGCGATCGGTTCCGGCGCCGAGGTTGCGGGGGTCTTCGCCGCCGAGGAAATCCTTGAGCGTCTGGTCGCCGATCTTGGCCTCGAAGTCAATCTGGACAAGGTCGCCATCGCCGACCTTGTCGCCTTCCTTGGCATCTTCGAACTTCGCGGCCATGTCGCGCATGCGGTTGATCTGGGAGTCGATCTGCTCGGCTGTGACGGTGGCATCCTGCGCCTTGATGGCGATACCCTCGTACTTTGGGAGCTTGAACTCGGGGGCGACATCGACCGTCATCGCGAATGTTATGCCTGTTTCGGGGGCGAAAGCGACATCCGAGACATCGATGATGCCGACAACGGCGAGCTTTTCGTCCTCGAGGGCCTGGCGGTAGAACTTGCCGATCAGCTGCTGGCGGGCATCCTGCTCGATGCCATCGCGATAACGGCGGAGGATCACCTCGCGCGGGGCCTTGCCGGCGCGGAAGCCCGGAATGCGGCCGTGGAGGACATACTGCTTGACTACCTTCTCGTAGTCCTCGCGAGTTTCCTCGGCTTCGGCCTTCACGGCGACTCTGACGCGACAGGGGGCGATTGTGTTTGTTTCGACTTTCATCTGTGGATCCTTGTATGAACGGGGCGCACGGAACGGCGTCCCTCTGAATTATGGCTTGATGCCCAAGAGGAATTCCAGATTGCTCTTGGTAGCCTTAAGCTTCTTGTTGACCACTTCCATGGTCTCTGCCGGCGGGGTGTCGGCGATGGCGCGGCGGAAGAGCCAGATACGGGCCAGTTCATCGGGATGGAGGAGCAAGTCCTCCTTGCGTGTGCCGGACTTCTCGATGTTGATGGCGGGGAAGATTCGGCGGTCGGCGAGACCGCGGTCGAGGACGAGCTCCATGTTGCCGGTGCCCTTGAATTCCTCGAAGATAACTTCATCCATGCGGCTTCCAGTATCGATCAGCGCGGTCGCGATGATGGTGAGGCTGCCGCCGCCTTCGATGTTGCGGGCGGAACCGAAGAAGCGCTTCGGCTTGTGAAGGGCATCGGCATCGACGCCGCCAGAAAGTATCTTGCCGCTGTGCGGCTGGACCGTGTTGTACGCGCGGGCGAGGCGGGTTATGCTGTCGAGCAGGATGATCACGTCCTTGCCGTCCTCGACCATGCGGCGCGCGGATTCCGTCACCATATCGACAACCTGCACGTGATGCTCGGACTCCTCGTCGAAGGTCGAGCTGATGACCTGCGCCTTCGTGTTGCGCTGCATGTCCGTGACTTCCTCGGGGCGCTCGTCGATCAAGAGGATGATCAAGTGGGCCTCGGGATGGTTCGCGGAAATCGCATTCGCGATCTTCTGCATGAGGATCGTCTTGCCCGTGCGTGGCGGCGCGACGATCAAGCCGCGCTGGCCGAATCCGATCGGCGTGAAGAGATCCATCACGCGCATGGAGATTTCGCTTGGCGCAGTCTCAAGGTTGATGCGGCGATCCGGATAGACAGGCGTGAGGCTCTCGAAGGGAATCGCGCGATGCGTAGCGGCGGGCGCGCCATTGACGGTCTCGACCTTCGCGAGCGCGAAGTATTTTTCCTTCGGTTGGGGATCGCGCACCACGCCTTCGATGACATCGCCCGTGCGGAGGTTCCCATGGCGGATCTGCGATGGCGAGACATAGACGTCGTCTGGAGTGCCGATATAGTTCAACTCCACGGAACGGAGGAAGCCAAAGCCTTCGTTGGTGACTTGGAGAGTACCCTTGGCAGTGACCAGACCGCCCATGCGGATATAGCCGCGCAGCACTTCGCCGATGAGGTCGTGCTTGCGCATGTTCAGCATCTGCTCGGAATCGATCTTCTCCTCGAGCATCGACTGAAGTTCGTGGATCTGCTTGCGCTGGATATCAAAGACCGCAATCGGCGGCAGATCGGGATTCAGCGGAACCGGCGGCTGGTAGTCATCGCCATCGGGCATGCCATGGCTGTGCTTGCCCTTCTTCTTCTGCTGGCGCTGCTGCTGTTGCTGTTGACGCTGTTGCTGGCGCTGCTGCTGGAATTGCTGCTGTTGGCGCTGCTGGAACTGCTGGCGCTGCTGGAAATCCTGCTGGTTCTGCGGCTGCCCCTGCTGTGCCGCCCCACCCTGCTGGCCATTTTGCGGCGCGCCGTTCTGCTGCGGCTGGCCATGCTGGAATTGTCCATTCTGCTGCATGCCGCCATGGCGGTCCTGAAAGCGGCGGCCCCCATTGCGATTTTGCTGGAAGCGCGCCCAACGAGCCTGCTGACCGCTGAAAAACTGCTGCTGTGGCTGCTGTGCGGATTGCGGCTGGGGAGATTCGATTGCGGCCGATTGCGACCGATTCCCATCGGTCGCGGCCGGAGGTTCTTGCCCGCCCGCGGCCGATTGCGGCCTATCGCGGTCGGTCGCGGCCGAAGGCTCCTGCCCGATTGCGCTCGATTGCGGCCGATCGCTATCGATTGCAGTCGAAGGCTGTGTTTCGACCGCGGTCGATTGCGGTCGATCGCTATCGATTGCGATCGATGTCGGTGTTTCGATTGCAGTCGAAGGTTCTTGCCCACCTGCAGCCTTTTCCTTTTCAGCCGCAAGCTTCGCGGCCTTCGATGGACGTCCACGACGTTTCTTTGGAGCTGCGGGAGCTTCCGTTGCAGGTACGGCGGAATCGGTCGCCGGCGCCTCGGAGGCCGCCGCGGCAACTTGTTCAGCCTTAATCTCATCGACAGTATCGCTCATCAAATTCTCTCCAGGAAACCTTCGACCGTCCTGCGGGCCTCTTCACGCAGGGAATTGAGGTCGCCATCGTTCCTAACAACTATATCGGACAATTCGATTTTTCTTTCTACCGGCCATTGTGCCGCCACGCGGCGGCGGGCCTCATCCGCAGTCAATCCGCGCCCCATCAGGCGCCTCAACTGCTCTCCGGGCGAACAGACGATGCAAACCACTGCATCCCAGTCACCCTTGTTCCAACCAACTTCGAAAAGCAATGGGACAAGCGCCGCCTTGACATGACAACCGTCGGCCAACGGCGCGAACCGCCATTCCGCCAGCATATCCCTGATGAGAGGATGCACAATCGAGTTTAAGCGTTCGATTGCGCCTGGCCGATTAAAAACAATCTTCGCAAGCGCCCTTCGATCGATCCCGCCATCTGCGGAAAGAATCCCCTCGCCAAAGACATCCACCAACGGACGGACTGCGTTCCCGCCAGCTGCCTCAAGCTCGTGCGCGGCATCGTCGGTATCGAAAATCTCGCACCCGAACTCGTGAAGGAAATCAGCGAAGGTGCTTTTTCCACAGGCGATCCCGCCAGTGACGCCGATACAGGGAATACGGTTCATCCAACGTTCATTCCGCACATCGGCATTGAATCCGGACGCAACCGATGGTTACTCAAACAAGCACGGGCGGCGAGAATGCCGCCCGCGGATGACAAAGCAACCATTTGGAATCAATCGGCCTTGACCGCCTCGGCGGCGCCGATTGTCGAACCAGTCGTGCCATCGGAAGCCTTGAGCGAACGGCCAGCGGGATCGACGAGACGGGCGGTGACGAAAATCAGGAGGTTCTTCTTCGTGCTGCTCTCGGAATGGCTGCGGAAGAAACGGCCGATGAGAGGAATGTCGCCAAGGAAGGGAATCTTGTCATCGACTTCGTAGCGCTTCTCCTCGATCATGCCGCCCATCACGACCGTGGCGCCATTGTAGATCGAGATGCTGGTGTTGACGCTGCGGACGTTGAAGAAGGGCTGGCGCATCGGGAGCTTCCATGCGACCGTGCCATCGGCGCGATAGGATTCGATGCCATAGTCTTCCCACTTCTCAAACTGCACAACCTGCGGATTGAGGGTGAGGTTGATCATCTGGCCTTCCTGGCTCACTTCAGGAACGACCTGGAGAATCACGCCGACCTCGCGCATTTCAAAGTCTTCGGGTGTCACGATACCGGGGACCATGCTGTCCGCGAAAGTCGCGGTGCCGTCTCCGCTGGTGTCGAGGTCGATTGTCTCGGTCGAGTAGGATGTCGGGTAGATGTACTCGGTAACGACCTTGATAATCGCTTCCTGACCAGACTTCGTGACGACCTTCGGGGCCTGGAGGAGGTCCGTGTTGGTACGCTGCGAGAGGAGGTGGAGAACGAATGAAAGCTCGGGGTTCGTAAGGACGGAGGCAACGGTTGCCACGCTATCAGCGACTGCGTTGTCAAGGCCAAGGGCCGTGGCCGTACCAGTCTGGTTGGGATAGCGGAGGCCAGTCGAGGGGCTGCCAGCCTTCATTATGATGCGCTGCGAACCTTCGTAGGCGCCAGTGCCCTTCTTCGTGGCGATTTCCCAATTGTCGGAAAGGAGCCATTCCATGCCGATGGACTCGAGGTCTTCCTGGGCGACTTCGATGAAGCGCGCTTCGATCTCGATCTGGCTTGGCGTGACATTCAACTGTTCGAGGACGCTTTCGAGCTTGGAGAGATTCTCCTCGGTGTTGGCGACCTGGAGCTTGCCGATGCTGGGGATGTAGGCGACCTGCGAACCATCGGGCCATTCCACGCCGAGGGTCTTGAAGAATTCCTTCCAGTCGGCGCGGTCGTCGCCAATCGATTCGGTCTCCATGAAACCGCCGCCATCGCGACGGCTGCTGCTACCCATCTCGCTGCGGACGCTGCTGACGCGCTCCTGGAGAGTGGGAAGGACATTGTACGAGCGCTGGACGATATCATCGGTGGCCGTGCCGTATGGCATGATCATGACGACATTGTTCTTGATGCGGTACTTCAGGTTCGCGACATCCGTCACGATCTGGAGGGCATCGAGCAACGAAACGAAGCGGGCGCTCAACGTAATAGGCGTGCCAAAGCCGGCGGGCGCGGAAGAAGAGGAATCGGCCGATGCAAAGATGTCATCGACTTCGGGAGCCGCCCCGGCGGCTTCGCCGCTCGGCTGCTTGAGAACGAAGTTCACACCACGCTGCTCGGGCGGAAGGTTCGGGTCATCGTGCTCGCGGCTGGCGGACTCGAAGAATGCCACGACGTCATTGATGTTCGCGGCGCGGAAGCTGATTTCAGGAAGAACGATGTTCGTCATCTTCTCGCGGACGATCTCCTCGGGGGTCTTGCCATCCTTGGAGACGTTGCCCTGGCCTGCCTTGGCCTTGGGAGAAGCAAGATCCAACTGGACAGTGTCCACGGCATACGTGCGGGGATTCCAGGTGTCGCGGACCTCGCGGATCATGCGCGTGCGGGTGGTCGAGAACTCGGACGACGCATAATCGAAGGCGCGCTCATTGACCTTGCGGAGAAGCTCGATCGCATCGATCTCCTGCGGATTGTCGCGGAGGATGATCTCAAGCTCATCGCGGGAGCGGTCGTACTCGCCGGTCACATAGTACTGGCGCGCACGGCGCATGCGGCGGGCGATGTCCGCACGGAGATCCTGATAGTCCTTCTCACGCCAACGGGAAACAACCTGTGGCGGCGGCGGTTCCGGAGGATTCTCGATTTCATCCTCGATTTTCGCGACCAGTTCCGGAGCCTTGGGATGACCCTTCTCACGGGCTACGCGCGCCTTTTGGACGGCACCCTGGCGATCACCCTTCTTGTAGAGCGTCACGGCCTGGCGGTATATTGCCTCGGCAACACCTTCCTCGGCCTCGGCACGCATCTTCTCGTTGCCTTCGCGGTCGATGATGAACTCAAGGGCCTCGCCATAGAGCGTCTCGGCCTCCTTGAAATTACCATCGCGAAGAGCGCGGCGGGCGCTGGCAAGACTGGCCTTGCCGTGTTCTTCCAATGCCTTCAAACGCATGCGTTCGAGAGTCTGGATTTCAGAAACAAGCGCTTCCTCGGAAGTGAATGCCTTTTCGGCTGGCTCGGCAACAGGTTCAACCGGCGGCTCGGCGACGGAATCGTCAGCAACCGGTTCCGTCTTTTCCGCGACCTCGACTGTTTCCTCCTCAACCGTTTCGGCGACTGGTTCAACGGCCTCGCCAGCCTTTTCCTCAACGGCCTCGATCTCTTCAACCGCTGCCTCGGCGATTTCCTCGGCCGCTTCGACAACTTCTCCTGCCTCTTCGGTCGCGGCATCGGCGACAGCAGCTACCTCTTCGGCAACGGCTTCGGCGGCTTGTTCGGCCTTCTCCTCGGCGGCCTCGACCTTTTGACCGGCGTCGGCTGCAGCATTGCCATCAAGCAAATCATCAAGTGCATCGAACCCATCCTGCGCGACGGCAGAAATGGTGGAAGCTGCAATAAGCGACATCACGACAGCGAGAGCTCGCTTTGAAGAACTCATTTGTTATGACTCCTTAATCGGAAACATTCAAACTAACGATTGAAATCACGAAACAATTTGCATCGCCCCACTTCGTGGAGTCGATGCGAATCACTACTCGGCAGGCACCGTAACCTTAACACCCGCAGATTCATCAAAAATTACAACAGATTGTGCGTCCGTGTCAACGCCTGAAACTTTGTAAGTTTTCTCGCGGAGCTTGAACACACCCTCATTCGAGGTCTTGATCTCGGTGTTGTCGAGCGGAAGGACAAGCACGATATCGAAGTCCGTAAAGGCCGTAGCCTTGTCCATGACAAGCACAACCTCGTGGCCATCGCGCTCGATCGTGGCGCGCGAAACATCGTATTCGCGCTCCATGCCGCCGAGTTTTTCATCGGCGCGCTTTTCGCTCGCGGCCTCGAATTTCGCAAGCTTGAAACCTGTCTTGCCGATTTCCTCGCCTTCATAGACGAAGTATGTCTGGCTGTTGCTGTTGATCTGGCACTTGAAGCGTCCATCGGGTGTCTTGGTCTTGCCCTGCAAGCGGAATGGCAGCTTGTGGCCGACGATTGAGCGGACGCGCAGTTCCGCCGCGATGTCGGGATGGGACTCGGGATCCATCGGGTCGGTTCCGGCGCGGAACTCGTCGAGATTGGAGAACCCATCGCCATCGGAATCCATCACGTCATCCTTCGGATTGCGGATGTCAAGGCCAATCTTCAATTCGAATGCATCGGGGATTCCGCCGCCATCGGTATCGAAATCGGGGTCGGCTTCCGGCGGCTTGGGCTGTACAGTGCCGCAGAAGACGCACGACTCGGCGTCAACCGGAATCGGCTTCTTGCACACGACACACCAGATGCGCTCTTCGGGAGTCATGAACCCGACGACGCGATTGCTCGACACATTCATCTGCGGCGGACGCTTGAGCGCTGCGACCGCGGCCTCGTACGCGGAAAGGTCGGCGTGCTCCGCATCGGGATTGCCGGGCTTCATGCGCTCAAGTCCGGCCTGGAACTCGCTCTCCTCCCCGGCGATCGACGAGCGGCCACAGACAACGTATGCGGCGGAACCGGCGAGCAGAAGGATCGCGATTCCCGCGATCAGCTTTTCGTAGTGATTGAGAATGCTGGAAGAACTTGCCACTGTCTATTCCCCCTCTTCGGTGGGCTGGGACTGGAAATGGATGACTTCGATCTCGATGCGGGCGTCGATGAGCTGGTCGATTTCCGGACCGGAAACCACGCGCTCGGAGTGCGGGATGAATTCGAGATCGTTGGTCGAAACTGGCTCGACGACAGATGCCACGCCAGCGCCAGACTTCACGACAGGCGCCACGTACTTGCGGATATCGGCGACACGGCGCGACAGGCGGACATCGGTCACGACCATGCATGTCTGGCAGGCCGCGATGCGGTTCAGGAGGTCAAGCACCGCGAGCTGGCGACCGGCGACTTCGACCGTGTAGGTCTCGATCAGCTTGTCGCCATCCACAACCAAGGCCTTCGCGGACTTTTTCGGAGAATCCTCGTCGTCTCCACCACGGTTGCGGCGCCCACGGCCACGACGGCGCGGGGATTCCTCCTCTTCGTCAACCGCGGCTTCCGCCCCGGACTCGAAGAGATCGCGCTCGACCGACTTCCATTCGCTTACGCGCGCATCGTAAACCATGCCCGCGATCAAGCGGATGGTTTCGAGCTGCTGGCCCAGGCGCGGGACATCGTCCTGCGCAGGCATCACGCCTTCCGCGCCAAGATAGCGGCCGAAACCGAAGACGAACGCATCCGAGACGCTGCGCGCGCCATCGACGATCGGCGCCTGCGAACGCAGTTCGAGCACTGACGCCTCGAGATGCTGCTTGAAGAACGCCGGGCTTGAACTGGTGCGCTGTATCGCGCCTTCCGAAAGGGCCTCGGAAAGAAGCGCGACATAGTTTGTCACCGACTCCGTATCCGATTCCACGATCGCGATGTTGCCTGCGGACGGGAATGGGTTTGCGTCGTAGAGTTTCCTGAGCTCGCGATTCCTTGATTCGCGGGAATCGAAGGCCTCGGCGGCGGCGTTGTTTTTCGAGATGAGCAAAGCCACGCTTGCGGCGGCAAGCCCGGCAAGGACAACGCCAGAGGCGATAAGGATGATCTTTTGCTTGTTCATGGTCTATTTGCCCGCCAGCGTTTCAATTGCCGTCTCGCTCAATGCGGCCTCGATCGTGAACTCGCGCAGCGATTCATCGACCGTGCGCTCGTTTTTCACCGAGACCTTCTTGCCAGTCTCGTCGAAAACTGGGTTTGCCTTCAGGCGGTCGCGCAGCAGTTCGGCCGCAGTAGCATCGACGCCGCTTTGCTCCTTCGCGGCCTTTTCAAGGGCCTTGAGCCTGTCGTCGAATCCCCGGCCGTTGAGCAACAGCGCAACCGTCCGGCCATCGGCGTCCTTGACTGGCTCGATGCCGGTAAGCCACTCGCCGTCGTCAAGGCACTTCCTAACTGCGTCAAGGATGCGGATCCACGCCGTGCGGCGCTCGACTATGGCCTTGAGTCCATCGGCCTCTTCCTCGGCCTTCCTTAGCCCGTCGCCCGCACGATCCTGCGCCTTCTTGACCTTTGAAAGCCCCTCGGCCTTCTCGGCGGCCATTTCCGCCTGGCGCTCGTAAAGCCCGGCCTTGTGGGCGGACTGCACCGGCAGGAACGCGATCGCGGCGACAAACGCGACGCCGGCGACCCCGAACCATGGGAGACGAGCCTTGAATGCGCGGCGCTCGACCAGCTTCGGCGGAATGAGATTGATCTCCATCGGACACTTGCCCGCACGGCGGAGCGCCAGGCCCGTGATCTCGGCGAGCTGGTAGAAATCGGCGCCCGCCTGATCGGGGTTCACGCTGCCGCCAACGGTGACGTTCACGAATGGATTGAGATAATCGACGTCGATCTTCAGCTTCTCGCGGAAGAAGGTGTCCATGTTTGGGATGGTCGCAGTACCGCCAGTAAGCAACACGCGCGCCGGCGGCGCGCCGTTCTGCTGGCTGCGATAGAAGCTGATCGAGCGGTTGATCTCGGCGTGCAGGCGCGTGACGACATTGCGCACGACCTTCGAGACACGCTCGGTCATTTCGTCGTCGGACATCGAATAGACGCCGCCAAGCGCGACAATCGCATGCTGGCGCTTGACCAGCTCCGCTTCCTTGAAGCCGAGGTTGAGGTTCTTCGCAAGCTCGTTGGTGATAGCGTTGCCGGCAACCGGTATGCTTCGGCTGAAGACGCGCCCTTCCTCGATGAACACGAGGTTCGTGGAACGCGCGCCAATGTCGAGCACCATCGTGCATCCATCCGCGTCCGGATAGTTGTGGCGAACGCAATTGTAAAGCGCGAGCGGAGCGACATCGACAATCTCCGGCTCAAGCCCCGCGGCCTCCGCGCAGTCCGTAAGCTGCACGACGTTCTCGGTCTTGACCGCGACGATCATCGCGTTTTGCTCGCCGGACTCCGCCTCGCCGACCAACTGGTAGTCCCAGACAACCTCGTCGATCGGGAACGGCACGTTCTGCTCGGCCTCGTAGCGGACCATCTGCTGGATCTTGTCCTTCGCGACAGCGGGAAGCCGCACGTAGCGCGGGAACACAGACTGCCCGGAAAGGCTCATCAACAGCGGCGCGGGCTTGATGCCGCAATCGCGCATGATGTCCGAAATGCCGGAGACGATGTACGGAGTCAAGTCCGTCTCGCCATCCTGCTCGGCGCCCAATTCCGCGACGCCGTAGTTGACCAGCTCGGGCATCTGCCCATCCTTGAGCTGGAACTCAGCCAGCGCCATCTTGCTGGCGCCGACATTCAATGCTAGAACTCTCTTGGAGGCCGCCACTACTTCACCGCCTCATAATCATCGGGGTTGACAAACTGGAAAAGGGTCTTGGAACGATCGACGAGATAGCCGTCGCGCGGGATCAGCTTTTCGGCGACCTTCTCGTTGGTCCACCAATCCTCGGGGATACCCTGCATGCCGACCACAGACTTCGAAAGCGGATCGTTTCCATCGTCGGAAACTTCCACGGCGAAGGCGATCGGCGCGCCGAAACGGTCGATTGCCTGCGGTGGCAGGACTACCGCCGCCGTATGCTTGCCCTTTGCGATATCGCCATAATGGACGGTGGTCTTGAAAAGGTTGAACTCCTTCTTGCCCTCATCGTCGAAACCCTGCGTCATAACGTAATAGGTGACGGCGAGATCATCGATCCACTTCGGAGAGGTTTCGTAGTCAAAGGCCATGAAAGCCCAGTCACGCGGCTTCGCGCGGGTGGAGCGGATTTCGGAACGCACGGAAAGTTCCGGGGCCTTGATGAAAAGATGCTGCTTGCCCAACTTCGGCATGTCGCCAAGCTTGAGGGTCTTCGACATCGCGGCCTGCTGCTGGGCGAATGCCGGGACCGCCGCCGCGACTATCGCAAGCGCGATCAGGAACTTCGATATGGGTGAACGCATAATTGGACCTCCGTGTAAGGGGCGAAATCGACTTTCGGGCATTGTATATCAGGGACTCCTGAAAGGCAAGGAAGAATAGGCGAGATTGTTGATGTGAGCATTTCATCTTGAATATTTCCCAGGAAAAATCCTTACTAAAGATGATTCTGAAACAATCTTCAAAATCATTGCCTTGGATTTTACAATGACATCGAAAGAACGCGTCCTCGCGACATTTGACTTGGCCGAGACCGACAGGGTCCCCATCGACTACATGGCGAATCCCGGCATCGATGCGCGTCTCAAGGCCCACTTCGGGTTAAGGCCCGATGACAACGAAGGCCTTCTCCGCGCGCTTAACGTGGACTTCCGCGGTGTCGGCCCGTGGTACACAGGCCCGAAGCTCCATGCCGACATCCCGGAGCGCGGCGTCCTTGTAGATGACTGGGGCAACCATCGCCGCTGGATCGAGCATTCATCGGGCGGATACTGGGACTACTGCGACTTCCCGCTGGCAAACGCAACCGAAGAAGATGTCGCGAAGTGGCCCATGCCAGACCCGGATGCCTTCGACTATTCGCACGTCGCCGATGACTGCAAGCGCCTTTCCGAATTTGGAGTGTTCGCGGGAAATGCCGGCGTCGGCGATATCATAAACGGAACTTCGATGCTTCGCGGCATGGAGCAAGTGCTCGTCGATCTGATCACTGGCGACCCTGCCGGACTGCTGCTGGTAAAGCGGCGTTGCGATATCTGGCTCGGCATCATGGAGCGCACGCTAGAGGCCGCAAAGGGCGGCATCGACTTCCTCTGGATCGGCGAAGATCTCGGCACGCAGATCGCGCCGATGATTAGCCTGCCGCTTTATCGCGAACGACTGCGCCCGTATCACCAGCGCTTCGTGGATCTGGCGAAGGCGCATGGCCTGCCCGTGATGGTGCATACATGCGGTTCCAGCAGCTGGGCATACGAAGATTTCATCGAAATGGGCGTAAGCGCGGTCGATACTCTCCAGCCCGAAGCGGCAAACATGTCGCCCGCGTACCTGAAGGGGCATTTTGGCGGAAGGCTCGCATTCCACGGATGCATTTCCACGGCCGGACCCGTCGCGACTGGCTCTGTCGAAGAGACCATCGCCGACTGCCGCGCAACCCTCGACACAATGGCGCCAGGTGGAGGCTACATGTTCTCCCCTACCCACATGCTCCAGGACAACTCCCCAACCGAAAACGTCCTCGCGATGTATCGTACCGCCGTTGAATGGAAGAATGCCCGCTCCCTTCGTGCGCACTAAAAAAAAGAACCCGCCGCCAATGGCAGCAGATTCATTGCAAATGGTGGGCGATACTGGGCTCGGACCAGTGACCTCCGCCGTGTGAAAGCGGCGCTCTAACCAACTGAGCTAATCGCCCGAAAGGGGTAAAACGAGTTTCCCCGAAGGAGTTTCGATGGTAACAAAGCGCCTTGTGGTTGTCAAGTGGGACGCACGGGCTTTTGCGCCGCGACCAACCGATGGGCGCAAGAGATTTTTAAGTTGCTTTTAAGATAGAAACAAGATAATCTAAAAATTGTCATGAAAACAAACATCGCTGAGACACTGCTCTCGAAGGGCATCAGGCCGTCGCCTCAAAGGCTGGCGGTTTACGAAGCCCTTGTCGGGAGGAGGGACCATCCTTCCGCCGATGTATTGTTTCAGGCGCTCCGCCCGACGATGCCGACGATGTCGAAGACCACCGTGCTGAACACCATGAGGTTGTTCCAGCGTGTCGGACTCGTCCACGACGTGCGATGCGAGGAAGGCGAGCTCCGCTTCGACGGCAGCATCGATTTCCATGTCCATTTCAAATGCCGCGATTGCGGCGCCCTTTTCGACATAGAGATGAAGGAACCGCATTCGCGGCCATTCGCCGAAATGCCGAAAGGTTTCACGTTCGACGACGAACAACTGATCTACTATGGGCGCTGTGACAAGTGCTCAGGGAAAACCAAGAAAGGGAAACAGAAATGAAAAGATGGGTTTGCCCCGTTTGCGGGTATGTTCATGAAGGCGACACCGCCCCCGAGAAGTGCCCCCAGTGCGGCGTTCCGGGTTCGAAGTTCAAGGTCGAGGAGGCCGCTGCCGGCTATGCCTGCGAGCATCACGTTGGCGATGGCGTAGTCGATGACGCCGAAGTCACCCAGGGTCTCAAGGACCACTTCAACGGCGAGTGCTGCGAGGTTGGAATGTACCTCGCGATGGCGCGCCAGGCCGAGCGCGAGGGTTATCCCGAAATCGCCGAGGCCTTCAAGCGCTATGCATGGGAAGAGGCCGAGCACGCCTCGAAATTCGCCGAGCTCCTCGGCGAGGTCGTGACCAACTCGACGAAGAAGAACGTCAAGATGCGCGCCGATGCCGAGGCTGGCGCATGCGCCGCGAAGCTTGCCATCGCCAAGCGCGCGAAGGAACTCGGCTACGATGCCATCCACGACACCGTCCACGAAATGGCCAAGGACGAGGCCCGCCACGGCGCAGGTTTCGCAGGTCTCTACAAGCGCTTCTTCGCGTAAGCGCTTTCGCAGTCAAAGCAATGGAGCCCGGACTGCGTTGCAACACAGCCGGGCTTCATTTTGGAATGAAAGGATACTGACCATGGAACTCAAGGGATCAAAGACAGAGAAGAATCTGATGGCGGCTTTTGCGGGCGAGTCACAGGCGCGCAACAAGTACGACTACTTCGCATCGAAGGCGAAGAAGGATGGCTACGAGCAAATCGCGGCGATCTTCCAGGAAACGGCGCTCAACGAGAAGGAACACGCCAAGATGTGGTTCAAGCTCTTCGCCGGCATTGGCTCGACGCCCGAAAATCTCGCGGCCGCGGCTGCAGGCGAACACGAGGAATGGACCGACATGTACAAGCGTTTCGCCGATGAGGCGGAGGCCGAAGGCTTCACCGAGATCGCCGCGAAGTTCCGTCTGGTCGCCAAGGTCGAGGCGGAGCACGAGAAGCGCTACCTCAAGCTCGCGAAGAACATCGAGTCTGGCGAGGTCTGGGTCCGCATCGGCAAGAACAAGTGGCAGTGCCGCAACTGCGGCGCAATCGTCGAAGGCGAGACCGCCCCCGACAAGTGCCCGGTCTGCGACCACCCCCGTGCCTACTTCCAGTTGGTGCAGGACAACTTCTAATTGCTTCAATCAGGAAGTTCAAAAACGGGTGTGTCCCCATTTCCAAACGGGGACACACCCCGTTTTTTGAAATGGCGGTGATTTGGTCATGATGAATAATCTTCTCGATAATGACGAGGAGATGCCAGCGCATAACGCTTAAGGGGACAGACAATTTAAGTGACGCGGAATGCAATTGCGTGATCGTGGCTAGAAAGTCAGGGTGAATGTCGCGCCGGCGCCGGGGGTTGACGAGACTGAAGCTTCGCCGTTGTGAAGCTGGGCGATGTGCTTGACAATCGCGAGACCGAGGCCGGTGCCTCCCAACTGGCGGCTGCGATCCTTGTCTATCCTGTAGAAACGCTCGAAAAGGCGCGCCTGGCATTCGGCAGGGATGCCCCTGCCATGGTCGGTGATGCAAACCGACACCTTTCCGCCCCTTGTTTCCTTGATGTCGATCACGATGTCTTTCGAACCGCTGTGGCGAATCGCATTTTGAATGAGATTGGAAATCGCCGATTCGATCAGTCTCGGATCGCACGGACGAATGAAGTGTCCGCCCGCCGGACGAGATACGATTTCGATCCCATCCTTGTCCGCCTGCGGCCGCGCAAGATTGACTGCCGATTGAACGATGTCAGAGACATCGCATGGCGTGAATTCCACGGAATGCGAGACCTCGGCTTTCTCAAGTCTTGCAAGTGCGAGGATGTCGTCGATGAGCGCATTGAGGCGTGTCGATTGATTCTTGATTACGTCCTGCAACTCTGATCTGTCGCGGGCGTCGAGTTCGGCGGCGCCGTCTGACAGGATTTCCGCCGCGCCGAGAATGCCGGTAACTGGCGTTTTGATTTCGTGTGTGACGTTCGCTATGAAATCGCTCCGGAATTGCTCCAGCTTGCCCATCTCCACGAGAAGCTTGTCCTTCATGTCCCGTTCGGTCGCGAGATGCGTAAGGCGTTGTTCGTATCGTCGCGTGAAGAAGAACAGCGCAAGGATGATGAGCGCGCCTATCCCGATGGACGCGAACAGCACATGCACCGCGTAGGACTTCGCGTCTGTCACCGCCTGATATGGAACCGCTATCCTAAGGACATACTCGCCGACCCTTCGCGCATGGTAGAACATGGCGATGTGAAGAGTCTCCGATTCGCGAACCACGCTGCGCGCGCGGCCATCCGCCTTGACCGCTTCGAATTCTGCGCGGTCCGAATGGTTGGGAAGATCCTGGCCCGCGGTGTCGTACACGACCTTGCCATCAAGGTCTATGAGGGAGACCCTTACATCCTCGGCGATATTCTCCACGCTGCTGCGGAAGCGCGCGGTCTGCAGCCAGAGCAGTACGCAGCAGATGGAAAGCCCCGTTAGCGCAAGGGCTGGCGGAAGCAGGATGGAGAGCCTTCCCTTCATGGCGTCAACCTATAGCCGATGCCGCGGATTGTTTCGATGTGCGTGGCCCAATCCCCAAGCTTGCGGCGAAGGCCGACCATGAGCGTATCGACAGTGCGGTCCGTCACATCCTTTTCCTCCGTCTGTATCCCCGCGATGAGCTGCGGCCGCGTAAAGGCACGGCCTGGATGCGCGGTAAGGATGTCTAGCAGATCGAATTCGCTGCGTGTTAGCGGAAGCGCAATGGAGTCGATCGAGGCGGAACGCGACGCGGTGTCGATGGCGAGGGATCCGATTTCGCGACGGATGCCCTGAATGGCGGACGGGCGCCTGAGCACAGCCCGGACGCGCGCGAGGAGAACCGCCTTTGAGAATGGCTTTGTGATGTAGTCGTCCGCGCCAAGCTCGAAGCCGCGCACGATGTCCTCTTCGGTGGACTTGGCGGTAAGCATGATGATGGAGGTCGATGCCGTCAGGGCGGACTTGCGTATCGCGTGGCAGACGGAAAGTCCGTCCATGCCTGGCAGCATTAAGTCGAGGAGGACCAGCGATGGCTGTTCGCCCAGCACCAGCGCCAGTCCGTCATCGCCACGTTCCGCTTCGTGGATGCAAGTGAAGCCAGCGCCTTTGAGCGCAAGCCGCAACACGGTGCGGATGCCCGGATCGTCTTCGATGATGGCAATCTTGTCCATTTCGAGGTTCATTATCGCAGTTAATGTTTTGCCGTGAAAGTCCTTTTGTCCTCACAGAATCCTGACAAGGCAATGCAATAATCCTCCGCCATGAACGACATGATTTCGATCCTGGTGATGGTTGGCGGCGGGCTGGGCACGTTCCTGCTGGGTATGAAGCATCTTTCCGAGGGCTTGCAGGCGGTCAGTGGATCCGGCTTGCGCAAGTTCATGTCGCTTGCGACTACGCATCGCCTGGCCGGAGTAGGAACTGGACTGGTCTCGACGATGATCGTGCAATCGTCGTCGATCATCACGGTGATGGTCGTCGGTTTCGTCTCGTCGGGGCTGATGAATCTCACACAGGCGATCAACGTGATCATCGGGTCGAATATCGGCACCACCACCACGGCATGGCTAATCGCGTTCGCGCCCGACGTGAAGATGCTGGGGCTGTTCGTCGTGCTTCTCGGCGCGGTATTCTATTTTTTCCAGCGTCGCGAGCGGCTCCATGACCTCGGCCTGGCGCTGATGGGGCTGGGGTTCATTTTCATGGGGCTCTTCTGGATGAAGGAGGGAATGGAGCCTGTCAGATCGATGCAGGCCGTCGTCAACATGTTCCAGTCCCTCGACGCGACAACGTCGCTGGGCCTGGCCAAATGCGTCCTTGTCTCGCTTGTATTCACGGCTGTCGTGCAATCGTCCGCCGCTACCACGGCCATTGCGATGACGCTCGCGCAGCAGGGGTTGCTGAGTTTCGAGGCTGCCGCAGCGACGGTCTTCGGCATGAATATCGGAACGACGATCACCGCCTGGCTGGCCGCGTTCAATGGATCCGCCGAGGCGCGGCAGACGGCTCTCGCGCACACGCTGTTCAATGTCGCGGGCACGATCATACTCATGCCGTTTTTCGCGCCGGTGATTCTCCCTGCCGCGACATCGTTCTTCCCGCGGTATGCGGAAGCGGTCGTGGTGGACGGCGTTACGACCTATCCGAACATCGCGGCGCCCATGGCCACGATACATACGATGTTCAACCTCGTCACCACGGCGATATTCCTGCCGTTCGTGAATCCGTTCGCAAGGATCGTATCGCGCTTCATTCGCGCGGAAGCCGCCACGAAGCCGCATTTGAGCGCGTTGAACATGGCGACCCGAATATCGCCCGTAATCGCCTGCGACCAGGCCCTTCTCGAAGTCGAGTTCATGCGCGACAGCGACATCGATCTGCTGTCGCGCGTCCGCAATGTCCTCACGGGCGAGGCCGACACCAGTTCAGAGGAACATATCGTCCACCGCGAGGCCGTGCTCGACAACGTGCAGCGCGAGGTGACGGAGTTCCTTGGCAACGTGATGGCCAAGCGTGTCCCCGTCGAGGTCTCGGAGCGCGCGCGGAGATTGCTGAGGTTGTCCGACGAACTGGAATCGGTATCCGACGAGGCGGCGACAATCCTGCGGGTCACGCGCCGTCTCCGCAAGGATGGCCAGCAATTCTCCGACAAATCGCTGCAGGTTCTCCTGGAAGTCCATGATCGCGCCGCATCGTTTGCGGCAACGGTCTCGCGGCTTCTCAAGTCGCCGAGGCCCAAGTTCGATCTCGGCGCAATCCAGGCGGAGGCAAGGGCGATCCATGAGACAGTTCGCACCAGCCGTCAGGGACAGCTCAATCGGATTGGGCCGGAAGACCCGACATCCCCGATACGAGTGCTTGTGGAACTGGACATCCTGAACGCATACGAGCGCATCAGGGCCTATTACCTCAATGTCGCCGAAACACTTGCAGGCGGCAAGGAGAAATAACGGACACGGCGCGGATGGGCTGCCTCAGAACTCCAGCTTCCGCCAGCCGGCGGGATGGAGGCGGGCCTCGGTGGGAACGTCGTCGCATCTGAAAGGGTTATTTGAGGCACAGCATCACGACGCCAGCGAGAATGCAGAGGAGCGCGATGCCCTTGCGGCGCAGATTTGTTTCATGGAATAGCGCGCCGCCAAAGACAAAGGTGAATACCACGCTGGAGCGGCGGACGACCGCCAGAATCGAAATTGGCGTGCCAGGGGCGGAAAGCGCGCGGAAGAATGTGTCGTCGGCCAGCACCAGCAAGATGCCGATCAAAGGAATCGACCAGCGCCATTCGAATCTTGTCTTCGCAAGATTGAACTCGCGGCGCACAATGCAGATTGCGCCGTAGATCACGGCTAGGCCGCCCATGTACCAGAGCAGCACAGTCTCCGATGGAAGCGAAAATTTCTGAAGGAGGCACTTGTCCATGATCGCCGATGCCGCGCCCGAAAATGCGCCGAGGAATGCAAGCGCCGTGAAACGGTTGCGAAAGACGGCGAGTCCTTCCGCTTTGCCAGCAAGCGAAAAAAGCCAGCAACCTACGAGCGTGAGCGCTATGCCCGCAAGCTGCAGCGGAGTCGGTCGCTCCTGGTAGATCAAAAGCGCGCCAAGGAATGTCCACAGGGGCGATGTCGATCTGATTGGCGCGACAGTCGAAATCGGCAGGACCTTCAGCGCGGTGTACGTGGACGTCCACGACACGAGCAGTATAAGCGCCTTGCCGAGAATCGCCAGCGCCTGCGGCAACGGAATCGACAGCGCGGCGCCAAGTTCTCCCCGGATGGCGAGGAATGCGCACAGCAAGGCGGCGCCGCTCGTTGTCGAAATGAATAGAACGGGGAATACGCTGTTGTTCGTTACGCCGCGCTTCTTTGCGAGGTCGTAGCACGAAAGGAGAAACGCCGATGCGAGCGTCAGGACCAGCCAAGACGCATCCTGCACATTGGGAAAGAGATTCATGGTCGGCATCTGCCCTCGGCAAGGTGCGCCGTTCAAAAAAAACGGCGCGCCGCAAAATCAGCCGAAGAGTTCCGAGGGGTCGATCAGGCTGCGGCCGGCGGCGGAGATCGCGGCGACCGCCTTGTCGGGATCGTCGAAGCGGAAAACCATCACCGCGTCCTTCGCACTGCGTCCGGCAAAGGCGTACATGTACTCGATGTTCACGCCCGCGGCGGTGAAGAGGTCGAGCATTTCAACGAGTCCGCCGGGACGGTCTGGCACTTTGACGGCGACAACCTGGCGGACATTCACGAGGAAACCCGCCTTTCCCAGCACTTCCTTCGCGCGTTCCCAGTCGCGGACGATGAGCCGCACGAGCCCGAACTGCTGGGTGTCGGCCAGCGAAAGGGTCGTGATGCTCACATCGGCATCGGCGAGCGCGCGGCAAATCGCGTTCAAGTGTCCGGGCTTGTTCTCGAGGAAAATCGAAAGCTGCGGAATCTTCATTGCGTTACCCTTTCGCCTGCATCAGGACTTCGGACGGAGATCGGTCACGCGGCGCGCCTTGCCCTCGCTGCGCGGGAGCGTATTCGGAGGCACGAGGCTCACCGCCATGCGGAGTCCGGTAATGCGCTCGATCGAAACGGCGATCTTCTTGCGGAGAGCCTCGATGGACTTGATGTCGTCGCCAATCTGGTCGGCGGTGATTTCGACCTGGACTTCGACCTGGTCGAGGTCGCGGACGCGCGACACCGTGATGTGGTAGTTCGGCGAGGCGGCCTGGACATTCAGCAGCGCGGCCTCGATCTGCGTCGGGAAGAAGTTCACGCCGCGGATGATGAGCATGTCGTCGGAACGCGCGGTGATGCGCTCGAGGCGGCGCAGGGTGCGTCCACAGGCGCAGCGCTCGGCGACGAGTCGCGACAGGTCGCGCGTGCGGTAGCGGATCATCGGCATGGCTTCCTTGCTGAGGGTGGTGAGCACCAGCTCGCCGGTCTCTCCATCGGGAAGCACCTCCCCCGTGTCGGGGTCGATGATTTCCGGAAGGAAGTGGTCCTCGAAGATGTGCAGGCCGCAGTGGTGCGAGCATTCGACGGCGACGCCCGGACCGATGATTTCGGAAAGGCCGTAGATGTCGAAAGCCTCGATGCCGGCGCCCTTCTCGATGCGCTCGCGCATTTCGTTCGTCCATGGCTCGGCACCGAAGATGCCAGTGCGGAGCGGCAGATCGCGCAAGTCGATGCCGCGCTTCTGCCCCTCTTCGATGATGTGGAGGAAGTAGCTTGGGGTGCAGACGATCCCGGTAACTCCAAAATCCTTCATGAGCATCAGCTGGCGGTCCGTATTGCCGCCGGAAATCGGGATCACTGTCGCACCGAGCGCCTCGATGCCGCCGTGGAGTCCGAGACCGCCGGTGAAAAGCCCGTAACCGAAAGAGTTCTGCACGATGTCGTTTGAGCGAAGCCCCGCCGCGGTAAGCGCGCGGACGAGAACGCTCTGCCATACATCGAGGTCATGCTGGGTGTAGGCCACGACAATCGGCTTGCCAGTCGTGCCGCTCGACGCATGGAGGCGGACGATCTCCGAAAGCGGGCTGGCGAACAAGCCAAAGGGGTAGGTCTCGCGAAGGTCGGCCTTGACGGTAAACGGGAGTTTGCCGAGATCCTCGAGCGACTGTATGGAATCCGGGGTGAGGCCGCGTTCTTCCATGCGGCTGCGGAACAACGCGACTCGCTCGTACGCGCGCGAGACGGTAATCTTGAGACGATGCAGCTGCATCGCGCGCAATTGCTCGCGCGGCAGGTAGTCCGGCGCACTGGCCGGATGGATTGGATTGTTCGCGTCGTTCCAGAACTCGAACTTGGACATGTTTACCTTTCCGGGCGATCCATGCGCACAGCGCTTCCACGCCAACGCAACCCGCCCTTGGGAAAGGAGGTATTTTATCCACACCAAAATGGGAAATCCACTGCTAATGTGGAGGTACGATGACACCGGTGTAACGCGAGTCATCAATTGATGTTTGAATGGCAAGGATGCAATTGGTAAGATTCATGTTAACTTTTCACCAACGGAGTTTTCTTCAAATGGCAGAGAAAAAGCTTTTCGCAGTCGATCTCGGCGCTTCCGGCGGCAAGTGCTTCGTCGGCTTCTTCGACAATGGCTCCTTCCGCATGGAGGAGATACACCGCTTCGCGCATGAGGGCGTGCCCTTCTTCCTTGCCGACCGCGAAGGCAAGGTCACAGAGCGCACCTATTGGGACGACACCGCGATCTACCAGCAGATCCTGCGTGGGCTTCAGGCCTACCGCCGCGAATATGGCGCTCACCTCGATGGCATCGGCATCGACACTTGGGGCGCCGACGGCATGGTCATGAGCGTCGACGGCGAGCAGATCGGCAAGGTCCACTGCTACCGCGACCACCGTCTCGACCACATGATCGAGGAGGTCAAGGGACTCGTCGATCCCACCGAGATCTACCGCGTCACGGGCATCCACTTCCAGCCCTTCAACCTCAGCAACCAGCTCCGTTGGTTCTGCACCCGCCGCCCCGACCTGCTCAAGGTCGGCGCGAAGTTCCTTCCGATCTCCACGCTCTTCTACTTTTTCCTCGGCGGTTGCGAAAAGGTCGATTCGACCTTCGCCAGCATCACGCAGCTGATGGACGCCAAGAAGCATGTCTGGTCGAAGAAGATTCTCAGGAAGCTCGGCATTCCCGCGCGACTGATGCCCGAAATCGTCGAGCCTGGCACCACGATGGGCGCGATGCGTCCCGAACTCGCCGCGATGCTCGGTCTCAACGAGGCCCCGCTTTTCGCGGTTGGTTCGCACGACACCGCCAGCGCCTTCGCCGCGGCGCCCGTGAAGAATGTGCGCAAGGCCCTCATCATCAGCTCCGGCACATGGTCTCTGGTCGGCCGCCTCGTGAACAAGCCGATCACGAACGACGCGGCGCTCGCCGCCAACGCAAGCAACGAGGGCGGAATCGGCAACACCCGCTTCCTCCGCAACTGCATGGGCACATGGATCGTCCAGGAACTTCTCCGCGTCTGGGAAATCGCCGATGGCAAGCGCATGGATTGGAAGGAGGTCGATGCGATCGCCCCCGCCGCCAAGCCATTCGCCGGCTTCATCGATCCCGACGACGCCCGCTTCTTCAATCCCGCGAACATGGAGGACGCGATACGCGGCTATCTCGCGGAGACGAACCAGCCCGCCCCGAAGGACCGCGGCGAAATCCTACGCATCGTTTACGAGAGCCTCGCGCTCGCGTACC
Source organism: Kiritimatiellia bacterium (assembly GCA_045627705.1). Lineage (GTDB taxonomy): Bacteria > Verrucomicrobiota > Kiritimatiellia > RFP12 > JBMNHG01 > JBMNHG01. The sequence continues at coordinate 24,830 of JAZQOE010000051.1, forward strand.
GTCGCGTCGATGAACTTCTCGCCGGGGCGATCGGCCGTCCGACCGATGTCTGTCACATTGTCGGCGGCGGTAGCAACAACGCGCTTCTGAACCAGTTCACGGCGAACGCCCTCGGCAAGAAGGTCCTCGCCGGCCCGAAGGAAGGCACCGCCGTCGGCAACCTCATGGTGCAGGCTGTCGCCGCAGGCATCATTCCTACGATCGCCGATGCGCAGCCCCTCATCCGCGCGGCCTTCCCGATCAAGGAGTTCAAGCCGCAGGATGGCGAGGCGTGGAACGCCGCGTACGCGCGCTTCCAAGAGGTCACTTCCAGCGTCCGCAAATAACGGCGCGCCGTTTTTCAAAATCGCACATCATCAGGGAACCAAGGATGAAAGTACTCGTTACAGGCGGAACAGGCTTTACCGGCAAGGCGCTCGTGCGCCGTCTTCTCGATCTCGGCCACCAGGTGGTCGTGATGGACTACAAGCCAGGCGTCGCAAAGGGAATCGATACCGCGGCTGAAATCCGCAAATGGGGCGCCGAGGTCGTGCTCGATCCGCAGGGCGTTACAAACCGCGAGTGTGTCGCCCGCTGCATGCGCGGCGTCGATTACGTCCAGCACATCGCCGCAGCCTTCCGCGAGATGGACGTGCCGGAAAGCTACTATGACGAGGTCAATATCGGCGGCACGCGCATCTGCCTCGAGGAGGCGGTCAAGGCCGGCGTGAAGAAATTCGTTTACTGCTCGACCTGCGGCATCCACGGCAACGTGCTGAACCCGCCGACAGACGAGGACCACAACATCGCGCCCGCCGACTACTATCAGATGTCGAAGTACAAGGCCGAGCCTGTCACGATGGAGTTCGTGAAGTCCGGCAAGCTGAAGGCCTCGATCGTGCGCCCCTCCGCCATCTACGGGCCGGGCGACCCCGAGCGCTTCAACATGATCTTCCGCCGCGTGGCCAAGGGCGTCTTCCCGATGATCGGCGATGGCAAGACCCTCTACCACCCCGTTTACATCGACAATCTCGTCGATGTGTTCGTTCTCGCGATGGATCCGGCGAACGAAAAGAGCAACGGCCGCGCCTACCTCGCCGCCGACGCCGAATATGTCACGATCAAGGATCTCGTCGAACGCACCGCGAAGGCCATGGGCGTGTCCGTGAAGTTCCGCCACTACCCGACATGGCCCGTGGTCGCCGCCGGCCATATCGTCCAGGCGATCTGCAAGCCGCTCCACATCGCGCCGCCGATCCACCCGCGCCGTGTCGATTGGTTCCGCCAGAACCGCGCCTTCGATATCACGCGCACCCGCACGGAACTCGGCTACGATCCCAAGGTCGGACTCGACGAAGGTCTCCGCCGTACCTTCGAATGGTACCGCGACAACGGTTTCCTCAAGTAAACCAACTCACATCAAACACCCAAAGGAGTTCGCACTATGAAAAAGTGTCTTGCATTCGCAGCTCTCATGATCATGGGAGGAACGGCTTTCGCCGCTGTTCAGACTTCGCCGATGTTCTCCAGCAACATGGTCCTCCAGCGCGACCGCGATGTAAAGATCTGGGGCACCGCCGATGCAGGCGAGGCCGTGACGATCGATTTCGCCGACCAGTCGGTGAAGGCTGTCGCCGACGCCAATGGAAACTGGGAGGCGACTCTCGCCCCGATGGCCGCCTCGAAGGAAGACCGCCCGATGGTTATCAAGGGCGCCGCCAATGAAATCACCCTCGAGAACGTGCTCGTGGGCGATGTCTGGCTGTGCTCCGGACAGTCGAACATGGAGATGAGCTTCGGCTGGGGCATCATCGATGGCGACAAGTTCCACCAGGAAGCCGTCGAGTCTTTCCCGATGATCCGCAACATGAAGATCCGCAAGGTCATCGCCGACTACCCGCAGGCCATCGCGCCCGTCGAGCGCCAGTGGGCCAAGGCTTCCGACGTCTGGGGCGGCTGCACCGCAACCGGTTACTTCTTCGCCCGCAAGCTCGTCCAGGAGCTGGACATCCCGATCGGTCTCATAGACGACAGCTGGAGCGGATGCCGCATCGAGCCTTTCGTGTGTGTCGAAGGCATGAAGGCTTCCGCTGTTGACGGCATCGTACAGCGCGCCACCCAGATCGAAGCCGCCGATCCTTCAACTGAAGCTGGCAAGGGCAAGGCGCTCGAGACGCTCGCCGCGATCAACGACTGGGTCGCGAAGACCACCCCGATCGTCGAAAATGGCGGCCGTCCCGTCAGCCCAATCCCCACATTCCCCTCGATCGGCCACGATTGGACCGCCCAGTACAACGCCATGGTCGCCCCGCTCATCCGCTATGCGATCAAGGGCGCAATCTGGTACCAGGGCTGTTCCAACGGTGGCGAGGGCGATGAATACATCGACAAGATGGAAGCACTCATCCAGGGCTGGCGCATGGTCTGGGGTTATGACTTCCCGTTCTATTACGTCCAGCTCGCGAGCTTCATGAACAACAACGACGATCCCGCCGGCGGCGACGGCTACGCCCGCATCCGCGATGCCCAGCGCAAGTCGCTCCGCATCCCGCAGACAGGCATGGCCGTCACGATCGATATCGGCAACGCCAGCGACATCCACCCGAAGGAGAAGTTCCATGTCGGCGAGCGTCTCGCCGCCTGGGCCCTCGCCAAGGACTATGCGAAGGATGTCGTCTTCACAGGTCCGCTCTTCAAGGATCTCGCGATCGACGGCTCGAAGGCCATCGTCAGCTTCGAGGACTTCTCCGTTGGCTCCGGCCTCATGGTCGGCTTCAAGAACAACCTCGACAACGAGTCCACGGTCGAAGCCCCCGAAGGCACCGAACTTGCCGGTTTCGCCATTGCCGGCGAGGATAAGCAGTGGCATTGGGCCGACGCCGTTATCGTCGGCAACACAGTCGTCGTGACCTCCCCGGACGTCGAAGCGCCCGTGGCCGTCCGCTACGCCTTCCGCACGAACCCGCTCGGAAAGTGCAACCTCTACAATGCCGAAGGTCTCCCCGCTTCGCCCTTCCGCACTGACAACTGGTAATCACAGTTGATAAAAAAAACGGCGCGCCGCGATTTTGAGCCCAAAATC
>JAZQOE010000052.1:0-7466 GCA_045627705.1 Kiritimatiellia bacterium
ATCGGTGCCGGATGCCGCGCCGTTGCTGCCGGCGTCAAGGTAGCCACCATTGCCTCCACCGCCAAGGCCGCCGGGCGCGCTTCTGTTATTTTCGCCGACAGCGATGCCGTAAGTTGAGCATCCGCCGCCGCCGCCACCGCCGTAGTAGACGGCTTCTCCGGTGATGGCGCATTCGACGCCGTCGCCGCCCTTGCCGCCGTACTGAGAATCGTCGGCGTTGCCGGTGCCGCCGGGCGCACCCGCGCCGCCACCGCCGCCCGCGAAGCCCTCGACGACGGAAGCGCCGCCGCCGTTGCCCTGACCGGCGATGCCGGTACCAGGCGTGTAGTTGCCGGCGCCGTTCTCGGCGTGGCCGGAAGCACCGCCGCCGCTACCGCCGTTGCCGCCTGCGTTGCTGCCGCCCCAGTAATACTGGTTGTCGCGCCACTCATAGCCGGAACCGCCGCCTGCGCCACCGCCGATGGCGAGAAGGCCGAGCGATTCGAGTCCGACGATTGAGGAGTTCTCGCCGTTCGCGGCCGCGATCGAGCCATCCCAGCTCGCACCGACGCCGCCGGCGCCCGCGTTTACGACATACTTGCCGGCGGGGATCGTGATGTCCTGAAGGTAGACGACGCCACCGCCGCCACCGCCGCCACCGATCCAGACCCCGCCGCCCCCACCGCCACCGACGAGCAGGACGTCGGCCTGGATGGCGCGCTTGAACTCGATCTTGCCCCAGCCGGAGTATGTGAGGATTATATCGTCGCCTTCAACTGCAACGTCGGCGCAGATCGTGCTGGCGGAACCGTGGACGACGATCTTGTAGGTGTCGAAGGAACCGGAGGAACGGCCGACGGGCACGCCGTTGTCGAGGGCCTCCGCCCACCAGAGATAGGTCGCGCCGGTCTCGAGGCCGGAGATTTCGCCGGCGAAGGCGGCCAGGCCGTCGACGGGGGCATCGAAGGCGAAGACGGCCTCGTTCGTAGTAGCCGCGCCTTCCAGCGCATAGCGGTAGCGTACGCGGGAGTTGGCTGCGCCGGCGATTTTCGCGGTGCCGGAAACGGCGGCCGAGAACTCGTCGGGGACAATGACGATGGACTCGAGACGGTCGAGGATGAAGTCCGCCGTCTCAATGGTCTCGACGCCGGCCTGGTTCATCGCGTGGATCGCGACTGTGCCGTCGGCGGAGACTACTGCGGGATCGGCCCAGACCCTGTAGAGGCCGGAGACGTTGCCGTCGATCGACGCGATCAGCTCGTAGGGGTCGACCGTGTGCGTGCCGTCGGCGTGCGCGTCGAGGATGCCGTCGTGGAGGACGAGCGTGGGCGCGGCGACCGAAGCGACGATCGGGATGCTGGAGATGGTGCGGAGCGAGTCACCGGTCTGGAACCAGGCGTAGCAGACGAGCTCGGCGCCCTCGGCGAACATCGCGTCGGGGAAGGTCACCGTGGCGAATGGCGAGGTGCCGTAGGTGTAGGGGATCCATGCGTCGGGGTCAATCGACGAAGCGTCCGACGAGAAGGTGATCTGGCAGGCGGTCGCGCCGTTCACGAGCGGGAACTTCGTTACGTTCACGGTCGGGGAGCAGGTGAAGTCGGCGTTGCTGGTCGTGACGCAGGCGAGGTAGAACTCATCGGGCGGGTCGAGCGAGTAGGTGAGGTCGTCGTAGTAGCTGCCGTCGGGCTTCTGTATGGCGAAGGCCAAGTAGTCGCCGCCGCCGCCTTCATGGAGCTTGAGGGTGATCGAGTTGAGGCCGGGGTAGAGGGTGCCTTCTGTGATGAAGTTGTAGCCAGAACCGCCATGGGAGATCTGCAGGGTGCCGTTCACCCACACGCGGAGTTCGTCGTCGTTCGAGTGGACGAAGCGCACGGGACGGTTCTCGCTGTCGGGCGAGATTACGTAGAGGTGCCAGTACTTGTTGTAGTAGTCGCGAGAGTCGTTGAAGTAGGGCTGCCAGCGTCCGTCGGAGCCCTGGCGTTCCATGGCGGTCCACGTGAGGGAGTTGGGTGTGGAGCAACTGCCGGAGGTCTCGATCGGGCTGAGTGTCAGGCCATGGTATGGGTTCTGGTTAGCCTGTCCGCCGAACGCGGCGAGGTGGTCGTAGTCGATGCCATTGTGTGCGGGATCATCGGTGTCGAACTTCGTGCCGAGGTGGAGGAACTGGGTGATCCAGCCATTCGGCAGCGGGCCGAAACCGTCCGTCAGCGTGACACTGACCGTCTTGGAGGCCTGGAGGCCGCCATTGTCCGTGACTGTCAGGGTGACGTCGCCGCCGGCAGCGGGGAGGGACTCCGGGGTGACGGTGACGGAATGGATGCCGGCATCGGTGGTGATGTTGGTGTAGAGTTCGCCGGGGATGATCGTGCGGACGCCGGTGGCCTTCGGACGGACCAGCGTGACCGCGTCGGGGGCGCCGATGACGGGAGGCGTGGTCTGGTAGGCGAGCGAGGCGCACGGATAGCGCGTGATCGTGCCGGACGCATCCTTGAGCCAGGCATTAAGCTGGATCGTCGCCTTGGCAGTGCTAGGGGTGGGGAATGTCACCTGGGAAGGCAGCGCCGTCGTGGAGTATGCCATCCAGCGGGTGTCGCTGGCGGTCGGCGCAACATCCGAGTCGGTGACCATGTAATGCGTCGCGAGGTAGTCGATGGGGAAGGTCTCCACATCGACGGTGGTCGAGCTTGTGTGGCCGATCACGCCCGTGGCCGTGCTCTTCACGGTGAAGAGCAGGCTGGGCGAATAGTAGACGCCGTCAAGGGCGGAATCGCCGGGACCGTAGAGCGCGGCAAAGAGGAAGTCGCCGCCACTGCCCTCCTCGAGCTTGAGCATCACGGAGTTGATGCCGGGGTGCAACACGCCATCGACGGTGTGGTCGCCGCCGACGTAGCCATCGTCGATGTGGACGTCCTCGCCGTTGAGCCAGACGCGCATTCCGTCGTCATGGGCGAAGTGCCAGCGAACGTTCTTGTCGGAGGTGCCGTCCACGAAGAAGTAGATATGGAAGTAGGCCACGTATGACTCGCGGCCGATGTCGAACCAGTGGCCGCCCTCCTTGCGGAGTTCGGTCCAGACGTAGTCCCGGCCGCCCAGGGTGGTGACGTCGCCGACGCATGGTGTCATTGTCCGTTCGCCGCCATATGCCACGAGGAGGTCGGTGCCGATGCCACCCAACGAGCTCGGCGGATTGTCGGCTTCGTCGACGCCGAGGTGCAGCATGTGGGTGAGGATGCCGCCAGTGAAGGGGGCGTATGCGGCGGGCGCGGCGGGACCCTTCGCCTCGATCTCCCAGTAGCACCCGTAGCAGAGGGTGTTCTCGGAATCGTCGGTGGGCGACTGGTCGCCGAAGGTGATGCGCAGGCCGGTGATGACCGGGGCGAGCAGCGCGCCTTCGGAATCGGCGAAGGTCGCGACGCGGCTAAGCGCGTCGTGGTCGTATTCGTCGACCGTGTTAAGTATCCAGCGGCGGGCGAAGCTGAAGGTCGAATTTGCGAGGGTCATCCATGTGCCGTCCGGCTGCCGCACCTCGATCGACTCGACCGAGACGTCGTTGCGGTATCCGTCGGGCCAGTGAGTGAAGATGCGGACCGACTCCAGCGGGCGCGCGAGCGGCCATGTCCAGGTCACCTTCGCGTCCTTGGAGATGAGTGCACGGTCGCCGGTGTTGTAGTTGTCGCCGGGGTTGGGGATGCGGCCGTCGGTCAGACACGCGAAGTCCGCGGGCTGCGACTCGTAGTAGCCGCCGTTGTTGTACCAGGAGTGGTCGCTGTCGGTAAAGACAGGGATCAAGCCGGCGAGCATGTTCTCCGATTTCGGCAGGAGGCCGGGATTGGCGATGTCGTAGGCCGATCCCGTGGCCTTCGGCGTGGCCATGGCAGGAATCACGCAGGTGCCGAGAAGAAGCGCCGCGACAAGAGGAACGCATGTAGCCATAAGAACTCTCCTATCTTGAACACAAGCAATGATAGTAAGTTCGCAAGTTTTGTAAAGCATGAAATTAATGGTCCTTCAACTTTTCAACCCTCTAACCTTTCAACCCTTTAACTTCCCTTCTACAACTATTCATTCCCCCCTTCGTCGCGTCAACGCCGATGGTGAAGAATCCCGCCGCGCAATGGCGGCGGATGCTGGCGCCAGTCCATCTTCCATCCGTTCCGCGCGGCATCCGCGTACGGACGCGGGACCGCATTGCGGGCCGCGGTGCAAACCGCGGTGCGCGACACGAAGCGCCGCGAGGAGGTGCCGGACATCAACGCCGCGGCGGTGCGCCACGACGATGGTTCGATCGCGCTGTTCATCCTCAACAAGTCGCAGGAGCCGTCCGACGCCGCTATCGGACTCGCAGGTTTCGGCGCGTTTTCGACGGTGTCGGCGGAGACGCTTTGCGGACCCGATCTCGCGGCCTTCAACACCGAGGAGTCGCCGGATCGCGTCATGCCACGCGCACTCGGCGAAGAGGCCGTGAAACTCGATGGCGCAACGGTGTCGGCGCATCTCCCCGCGCTTTCGTGGACTGTCCTGCACCTAAAGTAATGGACATGTATTTTGAGATTTCAAGACATGTCCATTTCCACTGTCCGCATGGTATTATTAAGTATCTTGAAAGGAGTTACCCATGGGTTATCAAGGAAGAAGCATCGTGGCGCTAGCCGCCGCAGTCGCCATGTTCGCGGTTTCGGGTGCGCATGCGCTTGACTATATCACTTTCGAAAACAATTTCGACGGCCACATCCCGGATCCCGGCAACCAGAACTTCCCCGCTGGCTGGACGCTCACGGAAGAACCGGGCTGGGAAGGTTTCGCGACCTTCGAGCGCGATCCGCTCGTCCACATCGGCGAAGGGCGTTCGCTCACGCTCTCGAAGGTCAAGGAATCCGGCGACGAATCTCTCAGGGCAAGGCTGATTGCGGCCCCGCACCATGGTGTTGGCGATCCTCGCGCCGATGCGATGGCAAAGCGCCTCACATCGACGCTCTTCAAGGCGGTACTAGACTTTCCGCACCACATTCGCGGCCGTTATCTGCCTGGCTCGATACAGTTCACGACATACGAATGGGCTGGGGCGCTTGTCACAGCCACGCCGGACGGACGTGCCGATGGCGCCCCTCTCTGCGATTCCATGGGGCCTCTCGAAGGCAAGTCAACGAAAGGGCCGACAGCGGCGCTCGCGAGCGCAGCCACATTCGCGCAGGACCTCGCCGCAGGCACCGCCGTGATGAACATACGGCTTTCGAAGAAGACACTGCGCGAATCGTTCAAGCCGCTTGTCCTCGGTTACTTTGCCGCTGGCGGCATGCAGTTGCAGGTGACCTGCGCATCGAAAGAAGACATGCTCGATGCCATCGACCACCCGGAACGCCACGAAGACCTGATGGTCCGCACTGGCGGGTACTCTGAATACTTCAATCGCCTCAGTCCCGAACTGAAGCGCACCATCATCGCCCGTCCCGAATTCTAGCGATCCATTCCTCTAAAATGAAAAACGGGGTGTGTCCCCATCCGTGGCGCACCTCTTACCTATCCGCCGCCGCGGTCATTGCATGAAGAGATCGTCGAGGGTCAGGATATTCTGGAATATGCCGCGGTGGATGCCGGGCTTTGCGCCATTGGAGGCGACAAGCGTCAGTTTGCATGTGCCGGTGTAGCCGGTTTCCGCAAGGAATCGCTCGCGGCGATTGTTAGCCTTGTCCGCTTCGTCAAGCGTGATTTCGTAGGGCGAGCGACAAAACTTTACTTCGCAGATGTTCACGGTGTTGTCCTGCCGCTCGATCACCAGGTCGATTTGCGCACCACGCCCGCCGCCGGCCTCCATTGGCGTCCGCCATGAATAGACTTCGCTTCCTATCCCCGAAATGCCCAGCGCGCGCTTGATGGACTCTATGTGGAGCAGGCACACCATTTCGAACGAGTTGCCTTCCCAATTCGCAAGCCTGGCGCCGCCGACCGAATTCATCCAGAAGCGGGGATCGCCGGCTCCCTCCTTCTTCATGAACGAGTAGTGGAACAGCGTGAAGTTGTCCACGAGTTGGAACATTGAATCCCGGTTCCTCTTGTGCCACGCATGGAACTGCCGCACGAAATCGCATCTTGCGAGTTCGTCCAGGACCTTCTTCAGTGTCCCGGCGTTGCGTATCCCGGTCCGGTCCTCGATTTCGGAACGGGTCATTCCGGACTTGCAGCCCGACAGCGCCTCGACGACCTTCAGATGCGGTTCGGCATTCCTGAACAACGACGCATACAGGTATCCGAACTCGTCGAAAAGCCTCCCGTGCTCGCTGAAGCAAAGCGCGTCTATGTTCTGCGCAAGGCTCAAATCGGCGCGGAGCATGCTCCAATAGTAGGGAACGCCGCCAAAAACCATGTAGGCTTCGCAGATTTCCCTGCGGCTGAAGGCCAACCCCAGCGATTTCGAGTATTCCTCGCATTCGGCCAGCGTGAACGGACGAAGCCAGATGCGGTCGGTCAGCCTGTTGTAAAGGCCGCCCTTGTTGTGGATGATATTGTCAACGATCCATGATGTCGCCGAACCGCATACGACCAGGAACACATCCTTTTCGCGCCGGACCGACGCCTGGTTGTTCCAGAAGTATTCAAGCGCCGGAATAATGTTTGACCGCGGCGTGTCCATCCACGGAAGCTCGTCTATGAATATGACCTTCCTCCCCGGCTTGGACTTCGAAATCAATTCCGACAGGCGGCCAAAGGCATCGAACCAATCCCTGATGACAGGGCATTTGCCGAACCCGTATTGCACGAGCGACGCCCTGAACGCCAACAGCTGCTCCCTGAGCGTTCCGTTCCGCACGCCCGTATGGTAGAAGGCAAACTGTTCCGAGAACTTCTCGCGGATCAAATACGTCTTGCCAATTCTGCGTCTGCCATAGACTACGACAAACTGCGGTTCTTCCTTCGAGAGATCCCTGTCAAGGGCCATCAATTCACTGTTTCTCCCTATCATGGCTATCATCCCCCTTGTGCATGCAATATATCATGGCATTAATCCATCGTATATACAACATATAAATTGATTATGTTTAAAACGTGTATTTATCTCTAAAATTTGGCGACATAAATACATACTTGCGAAATGGCGGCATATCCCTATCCGTAGCCATTCTTGCCTCTCCAGCGCCATCGCCAATCGTACGGAAAATTCCGCTTAAAGGGACAGGCAATTTAAGCATTGAATCATCCGTAATCTCTGTCCTATCGTCATTTAAACCCAAAATCCGCGAAATACGAATTGCTCGAAATCGGGGTGTGTCCCCATCCTAACACCGGGATGCGTGTCGGGGCAGTTAGCAAGTTGAGAAGTTGGCAAGTTGGCAAGTTACAAATTATGTGGTGGAGGTGGCGAAAGAAAAACGGAACGCGCAAAAATAGGGAAATCCGCTTCCTATTTTAGGGGCGCGTTCGTTTTTTGCTCTTCATCTGGTTTTCCATAACACCTAATTTTTCGCTTCAAACCGTATGAATTTGAGCGCGAC
>JAZQOE010000053.1:0-7002 GCA_045627705.1 Kiritimatiellia bacterium
CCAGGTTTACTATGCGACAACTGCGGTCTATTCTCCTGTCGCGACGGCTGTCGATGCCGACTTCTACTCGAGCTTCATGTCCTACAGCCGCTGGCAGCTGAACGGCGTCGATCTTGGCGTGGCCAATTCCGACTTCGCCACAATCGACAATTCGATCGGCCTTCGATGCGCGACAAAGACCATCAACCTCAACCAAGGTTGGAATGTCATCCTCTGCCGCGCATACTGCAACGGCTATCCAAAGTTTAGGATCGGCCTCCGCCTCCGCGCGGATGAGTCCGTCCTCTGTTCCTTGAAGACAGCGGCCTTCGCCGAGTAGCCTTCGACTTCAGAAAATGCAACAAGGCGGGGAAGTCACATCCCCGCCTCTTTTTTATCGGTTTGAGCGATGTCTCGTAGCCATGATGGCCAAAATTGTCGCCACGGGACTTGCGGCTTTGATATGATGGCTGCAAGTCCCGTGTTATTCCATGGAAGGAGTCTTGAGCGATGGCACAGAAGAAAATCATATTTCCGCGGACATGCCGTCTTTTGTGTGGTATCGACGAAGAGGGATTCGAGCGCCTTTGCGAATGCCTTCACGCCCGCGAGCTGCATCTCAAGAATCGGGAATCGTTTGTTTTCGAAAACGATCCATGCGACAAAATCGGCATAGTGGTTTCCGGAAGCGTGCGGTTGATACGGCATCGGATGGATGGTGGTGTCTCCGTGCTCGAAGATGTGCACGAGAACGGAGTCTTTGGCACCACATACGCATTCCGCGACGCCAGCGCGATGGACATCGGCGCGGTGGCTGTTGGCGAGGCGACGGTAATCGTCTTCGATACGAAAAACATCACGCGGCCTTGCCACAATGTATGCGACGCGCACATGCAGTTTGTCCGCAATCTCTTGACGGTCATGAGCCAGAAGACATTCCAGATGCGTCAGAAGCTGCGAATCCTTTCCCAGCGTACGATCCGCGCGCGGCTGATGCTTCTGTTGCAAATCGAGGCCCGCAAGCAAAAGTCGCTCAAGTTCGATCTTTCGTATGATCGGCAGGCCTTGGCGGATTATTTGTGCGTTGATCGAAGCGCCCTGTCGGCCGAATTGTCGAAACTCCGCGCCGAGGGCGTATTGGCTTTTGATAAAAACCATTTCACCCTTCTCCAAAAAGAGTAGTCCGCACAGACTTCTCTCCTCGCAAAACGGGGACACACCCCGTTTTTTTCCCCGCCTGGCAATCGGGGACACACCCCGTTTTTCTCCAAAAATGTCGCCTGGCAGGCGACACATCCGCTCAAAAATACTGCTATTCTCCAGCCATGATTTCGGGGACACACCCCGATTTCGCGGTTCAACAAAACGGGGACACACCCCAAATTGAATGGGGACAGACCCCGATCACAAAAGGAGAAAAGCAATGAGAAGACCACGCGCAAAGGCCGATGGAGAAGGCTATTACCATATTATCAACCGCCTGTCCTGGCAGGGATGTTTCCTGAAGGGCGACTGGAAGAAGCGGCTGCTGGACCACATCCGTTCGGCGGCGGAGTTCGCCGGAGTCGAAATCCTGACATTCGCAATCATGGGCAACCACTTCCACCTCCTCGCAAAGGTTGAGGCGAAGATGGAGGTTTCGGACGACGAGCTTGTCGAACGCATGAGCCACATCTATTCCGAGAAACAACTCGAAAAAAAGCGGAACGAATGGAAACGCTGGGATGCCGATGAAAAGACAAGGTGGAAGGCCGAAGAAGCCCGCGCACGGATGCGGGCCCGCATGTACGACCTTTCCGAGTTCGTGAAGATATTCGCGCAGCGGTTCTCAATGGAATACAACGCCGCGCGGAAATACACGGGCTCGCCATGGGGCCAGCGCTTCAAGAGCATCCTAATCGAGCGCGGAAGCCGCACACTGCCGGTTGTCGGCGCGTACATCGACCTGAATCCGATCCGCGCGAAGATATCCGCAAACCCCGGCGAGTACCAATGGACGGGCCTCGGCGCGGCCTTGCGCGGCGACGAAACCGCCCGCGAAGGGTTGATCTCCCTCGTCGCGTACGCCTACGGAATCGAGCGGAGGAGCTGGGACGAAACCCTCGAAATCTACCGTTCGATCCTCGACGGCAGGCTCAAGCTCGATGCCGCGAAGAACGGGGACACACCCCGAAAAAACGGGGTCTGTCCCCAAGAATCGAGGTTCGACGAAAAGGCGGTCGGACGGAAGATAAAGGAAGGCAGGATGCTGACGCTGTTCGAGTTGCTGAGGTGCGAAGTGAGGAACTTTAGCAATGGCTGGGCGCTGGGGAGCGATGGATTCGCGAAGTCGGCGATGCTGTCGGCGAAAGGGGGACAGACCCCGAAAAGGGGTGTCTATGGAATTCGTTGCGACGAATTGGCGGGAATCGGAACGGCAAGGAGAGTTAGGTATTACGATGCGATCATGCTACCAAAGGAATGGCGATTAACCTTCTAACTAGCAATTCATTACGAAAGAACGGCAAGTAAAAAAAATCAGGGTGTGTCCCCATCCGAAACACGGCATTTGAAACAATAGTCAGGGCTTATCCGAAAGTTGCGTATGGATTGTCCCGTATGCCGCTGGTACAATACGAGCAACGAAGTCAAACGGGAGGTATCAGCGGTGTCCAAAGTGTCTTGCGCAACATCAATCCTGTTCGCGGCCTGTGCCGCGACCGCGGCAATCGCCGCCGGAAAAACAAAAGAGGGCCTAATGAGCGAACCTGAAGCCATCGCCGGATACCGGCTCGTATGGAACGAAGAATTCGACAGAGACGGAGCCTTAGACCCCGCAGACTGGAGTTTCGAGCATGGCGTTGTACGCAACCACGAGGCGCAGTCATACGAAGAGGCCAACGCCGTCTGCCGCGACGGATGCCTCGTGATCGAGGCGCGCCACGAGCGGGCGGAAAACAAAAAGTATAAGGCGGGTTCCGGAGACTGGCACACGAATCGCGAATACTCCGACTTTACATCTGCGTCTGTCACGACCCAGGGCCGTCATGAATTCCTTTACGGGCGCATCGAAGTCCGTGCGCGCATCCCGACCGCGAGCGGATCGTGGCCCGCGATCTGGACTCTAGGCACCGACATGGAATGGCCTTCGTGTGGCGAAATCGACATCATGGAGTTCTACCGCGTGAACGGAGTGCCGCATATTCTCGCGAATTTCTGCTGGGGTACGGAACAGCGCTGGAACGGCAGATGGAAGGGTTTCAAGCGAGACTTCGCCGAGTGGCTCGCGAAGGATCCGGAATGGGCGTCGAAATTCCATGTCTGGCGCATGGACTGGGGCGAAAATAAAATCGCGCTCTCGCTCGATGGCGAAGTTCTCAATGAAGTCGATCTCGAAACGACTTTCAACGGCTCGCTCGGCAACAACGCCAATCCATTCAGGCAGCCCCACTATCTGCTTCTCAATCTCGCTATCGGCGGAGACAATGGCGGTACCCCCGACATCGCCGCCTTCCCGCTTCGGTACGAGATTGACTACGTGCGCGTTTACGAGGCGATCAAGTAGCCACTGTCTTCAAATCGCCAATGCGCAATCGACCGCGCGCACAGATTCGACAGGAGAGCAACTTAAGAGATAAACTATATTAAGCATTGATGGAGAAATCGCACTTCAAGATCAAGTACATGGCCTACGCGACCGATCACAATAATTCATCGCCGGATCAATAATCGAGTGAATTCAAGAACTCGACGACGACGCGGCCGACATTTCCAAGGCTTTCTGCCGAAAGCTTGTCGAGCGTATCCTCGGCGGTATGCCAGTAATCATTGGCGCCCGGCATCGAGCCATATTTGAAATCGATAAGATCGATGGCGGGGAAACCGGCATCGAGAAAAGGCTGATGGTCGTCGAGTACGCCGCTATCGCTTGCGCCAAAATAACCGCGCAATCCGCATTTCTCGGCCGCGGACAGCATCTTCAAGGTCAATGACTGGTCGCCATTGCGCGGAATCTCCACATGCAAATCGCGATCGCCAATCATGTCGAGAAGGACAACAGCGCGAATCGCGCGCTGTTCATCCTTGAGTCGCGAAGCGAGATAACGACTGCCATGGAGTCCGTCATGCCTGCCATAACGCACCCTGCACTCTTCTCCATCGGTAAAGGCAAAGATGAAGGCGTGCTTCCCATCTCCGCCGATCTTGGAAACGCTCTCGGCGATCTTCAGCAAAAGGGCGGTCGATGACGCGCCATCATTGGCGCCTACAAATCCAGGAATGCCTGCCTTCGTATCGAAGTGCGAAAGCATAACGACCCATTCGGCATTGGATGTTGCGGGACGAAACTCCGCGATTACATTATGAAAAGTCATCGCGCCGCCGGGCACACGGTCACTAAAAGTATCGATTCGCGAATCAAGACCGAATGAGCGCAATTGTCCCGCGATCCATTCCGCCGCCGCAAGCCCCCCTGCGCTCCCGGCGTCACGTGACGGCGCGACACGGATGAACTCTTCCGTCAAGGCAAGGACTTGTTCACCATTTGGCGGAAGGATTTCGCGGCGCGCCGTTTTTTCGGCCCGTTGTTCGTCATGCGCGGAGTTGCATCCAAATGACAACGATACAAGCGACGCCGCGACGATTTGGAGATACCAATTCTGTTTCATGCCAGATAACGCGCTATTGTCTTACAAGCCTGCGCGCGGCGCGGATCGTGTGGCCTTCGGGGTCGAGCACACCGGCAAATTCGGCGGTCGAAACGCCCTCGACTGTGCGCAGGCGGAACAACACAATGTACTGCCGATAGCGATTCGCCTGGAGGACCTCGCTGTATGGCGCCGCATCGAGTCCGGCATTGGCGCCGCCGATAAGCGAGCATGACTGCCCAAGGCCGAACGCCAGGAGCGGGCCGCCTGTCGCATTGATCTCCGCAAGCGCCTCGGCATCGGATGGAGTCGTATCGCGCGGGAGCAAATCCTGTCCGCAGTCGCGATAGATTGCGCGCCCTGCTTCGATCTTGCCGTTAATCGCGGCGCACACAAGGCCATTGGTAACAGTCGTCGCGAAACATGCTGAAAGTTCGGGATCCAGTCCATTTTCGGCGAACGGACGCGCATCATCATCGCCCTTGTTCGCGGAAAGGCCGTCCGCCTTGACCTCGTGGCGCATCACGTACCGAAGACCGATATCGTGCAATGCGACGGATTCATCGGCTGAAATAGCATACGCGCAAAGGACCTCGTGAAGGTTATCGGAAAGCCCCTTGTTCGCGGCATCGACCGTAACCTGCGCAAGGGAGCCAAGGGATGTCGGACCGCAATAGAGGCCAAGCGACGAAGCCGAACCATAGTGAAAGCCCTCGCCTGCCGCGGCGGTGCCATAATTAACAAGCGCATCGAGACGGTTTAGCCCGTGGACGCCGTTGACAGCTACAAACGATTCCACGGCGCGACCGACGGCCTGTTGGTTGGCGATCGACACCTTGCGCGCGGCGATTTTCTGCATGCTGCCAAAACGCTGGACGGCGAGAGTAGTAAGAATCGCGATGATCGATACGACCATCACGAGTTCGACAAGCGTAAAACCTTTTCTATTCATCGTGGACTCCGACATATTAAACGGCGCGCCGCGAAATTGGGTTCACCGTCCGCTATGGTAGAATCCAGCAATATGCCTCGAGGCCCTCGATGTCGAAGAAAAGCTCCATCACGTCGCGGTTCGAAAGGCGGATGCAGCCATGAGAGGCGGGAGTGCCAAGAAGCTGTTCCTGGTTTGTACCATGGATGTAGATGCAACGATCGAAGCTATCGACGTCGCCGCCAAGATTGACTCCCTGTTCCATGCCCCGCAAATGAAGGATGCGGGAAAGAACATAGTCCCCTCCCCCGACAGCGCGCCACTGGTCCTGCGCGAGGACTTCCTTGGTGGGCTTGCGGGAAACGAAGACCTGCCCCGGACGCGTGTTCGCGCCGTATCGCGCGACGACGCGATGCCATCCGAGCGGCGTGCCGTTGGAGTTCGCCTTGTTGTTTGCGCCCACCTTCGCGGTCGATACAAGATACTCGCGGTTTAGCGCGCCATCCTTGATCTCATACATCCGTTGTTTCGCGATAGAAACGACCAGAAGCACGCCATTCGCAGGCAGGCCGCGTTCGCGGGCCTTCGCAAACCACGTGGGCGCGGAAGTCGAATCTGGGGCATGTCCTGCCTGGGATTCGGATTTTTGCTGTGTCGGCATTCTGCCTTTACCTTTTGCATTCGGCGCGGCGAAGAGCAAACCCGTCAACGCGAACAGCGCCAGCGCCATTGCAAACAAATAGTTTCGCATGCGCGGATGATAGCAGATTACCCCGCAAACGCAATGGTTTCCGACACGCCGCACTGGGCGAAGGCAATTACGCCCGGTACGATGAGCGGGGCAACCGGGCGGTGCGTTGCGACGGCGCCCTCGCCGTCGCCTCCGTGCGGGGGCTTGGGGCGGCAGCCCCCGGCACCAGTTTTCCATTTTTCAGTCTTCATTTTATCTCTTTGCGCGATTGCGATTGCAGATTGAGGCAATTGATGAGGAGGGGACAAAATGCGATTTCCGAGATCTCAAATTGCCGCGCAGACATGGAGACATGGAGAATCCATCTACACCTCCACTACACAGCAATGCGTACTGGCGGCGGGCGTGGGGCGCCCACCCTACCGCCTTCGGGCATTGAACGAGCGGCGACGGCGATGCGCCGTCGCAACGCATGCGTGGCAAAATGGAGACACACCACGATTCCACCATTAAGTGCCGATATGCCGATAAGTTGCGGATGGCGTAATACTTAAATAGTCTGTCCCTTTAAGCACAAACCTTTACACGATGGCCGACGGCGGGGGCGCCGTCGCAACGCACGCGAGCCGCAGCGCAAACCTTCGCGCGATCGCCGACGGCGGGGGCGCCGTCGCAACGCACGCGAGCCGCAGCGCAAACCTTCGCGCGATCGCCGACGGCGGGGGCGCCGGCGGCACGCACGCGAACCGCCATGCCCTCGGTTTTCAGGGAATAGC
>JAZQOE010000054.1:0-4694 GCA_045627705.1 Kiritimatiellia bacterium
CACGAACATCTCCTTCTCCGCATCCCCGAACGCCATCTTCTTGAACGCGCACCTGCTCACCAGATGGTAGTATCCCTCGCCTTCGTTCTTCGCCCTTGCCTTGCGCATAAATTCCTCCTTTGCGCGAAGGATACGACGAAAACTGCGTACAAGTCAATACTTAAATAGTCTGTCCCTTTAAGAAAATATGATTTCTAGCGATGTGCTTGACATGTGCGTTACTTTTTCAAATTATGAAATAAAAAGGACAATCCCATGAACTCGAATGAAGCTTGGCCATTTATTGTGATACGCCACGGTTCGGTTTGCCACGAACTCACATCGCGCATGCTCGATATCGCGGCGGCACACCCTGGATCGTGCGACGAAATCTGGCTTTGCTATGCGTACGGGGTCTCCGCACAACGCACGCGCGAGGAAGCGGCGCAACTCGCAGTGCCAGTCCGCGAAAAGTGCGGGAAGCTCGGCATCCGCTGTTCCTTCCAGCAAATCATGACTATCGGCCATGTGATGTTCGATTCGAAATGGCATCCGACGCCTGGCGACGGCCGAGACGATTTCGGCGACGGTTGCTGGCAAATTGACAAGGACGGCAATCTGCTCCGTGGGATTTTCTGTCCGCGCTCGCCCGATGTCCTGCGCCGCACGTACGAATGCGCACGCGCAGTGATGGAGGTTCAAAAGCCCGATTCGTATTGGATCGACGACGACCTGCGCCTCGGCATCAGGAAGCCCGATGGCTGTTTCTGTCCGCGCTGTCTCGCCGCCTTCAACGCCCGCCATGGGACATCTTTCACCCGCGAATCGCTCGCAGCGCGACTTTACGGGGAAGCCATTCTCGATTCCGTTCGCCGCGATTGGATCGATTTCAACGCAGATGCGATTGCCGACCTTGCGGCGGAAGTGCGGCGCGCCGCCGACGATGTCCTTCCCGAATGCCGGCTCGGCGTGCAGACTGTCTGGGCGGACGAGATATACACGGGGCGCGACTATTTCAAAGTGCTTGCCGCACTCTCTGGATCCGATCATCGCGCAGTCGGCATTCGTCCTGGCGCCTGCTTCTACGAGGAAGACCGTCCGCGCGACATGCTTTACAAGGCCCTGTCTGTTGCGCGCGAAGCGGAGCGTTGCCGCGACTATGGTTTCATCGGGCAAGTTTGCTACGAAGAAGAAAACTTCATGCGGCAGGCAGTGAATAAATCGCGCGGGGCAATCTATCTCGAGTCTGCGCTCGCCCTGGCCTCCGGTTGCGATTCGGTTTCACTCTATTGGTACGATCCAAGCACATGCGAACCTCTCGAACTCTACGACGAGTTCGCCGAAGGTCTCTCGAAATGGAGGCCATACTACGAGCATCTCGCCGCATCGGTCCGTCGCACGCGTCTAGCGGGCGTCGCATGGTTCCCTGGAAGCGACAACGATTGCGGCCGCTCGTTCCTTCGCAACGATCCTACGGAAATGCTGCTCGCCGCGCAGTCAATTCCGCTAACCGTCGCTGAATCCGGCACGCGCACCTGGTGGATTACACGAAAGTCCATCGAGGAAGCGACCGCCGATGACTTGCGGAAAATCCTTTCAAACGGCGCAATCGTCGAGGAATCGACATTCGGCATGCTGGTCGAACGCCTTGAGAAAGAAGGGTTGTTCGATTGTCTTCTGCCAGATGCAGAAAGCGCGAAGCAGGCATTCGCAGAAGCAATGCGAGAAGGTGCGATTGCGACTCTCGGCGATGATGGCGCAATTATTGGCAAGCAACTTTATCCTACGGTTTGCGACATTCCACGATCGGGCATACGTGCCGGCGCGGTGGTGTTGCCGACGCCGAATGGCGGGCGTCTGGCGATTGTTCCGCGTCTCGAGAGAAACCTGCGTATCCCAGAACGCACTGCGGTTCTCGATGCGCTCGATGGCGTGACGCCAGATGGCATGCCAGTGCGGGTCGAATGTGGCGGACATCCATTCCGCGTGCTTGCAAGAGTCGATGGCGATGGGCGCATCGACAGTGTGACAATCCTCAATCTCAGCATCGGCGAATCATCGCCAATCAAGGTGAAGATACGCCGCCAAATGGCACACCCCGATGCCGCGCCGCGACTGGAACGCCCGACCCAAGCCGCGATTCAAGTTCAGCCGTCCTGCATCAATGGCGAAAAGCAATTTACGCTTCCGCCCTTGCCGGGCTGGCAGATCGCAACGCTATTTTTGTGAAGCCGTATTCCCCAGCATCGTAAAATCATCTACGGGGAGACAGAAGGCGATGCCGCTGCCCTTTTCGGCGAGACATGGAAGGGCGCGGATCGATGCGAGGATTGCATCCGCCTTGTCGGCATCCGCAAGAATCACGAGCACTTCCTTTTCAGGCACAAGGGCGACACCGAAGAATGTCGCGTCGTCTGGCTTTGCCGTGCCGCGCCCGCTGATCACGGTTCCGCCTGTCGCGCCTGCCTTGCGGGCCGCCGCCATTGCATCGTCGGCGTAACCCTTGTTCACGATGAGGCCGATCATGCGCGTTTCGCACGCGGTGGTATTGCTAGCTTCCATTGGTGTTGCCTCGCTTGTGGCGGCAAATGTGCCGTGTCCGAAACCGAATGCGTCGATCGAGAAGAGCACTCCGAAATTTCTGCCGGAGGTGGCAGTAGCGGCGATGATGGCGTCGCGGACGGATTTTGCCTGGGCTTCATCGACGAACGTGATCGACACATCTTTCGAAGTGTCACCAAGTCCGAGTGCCGCCATGATGGCGTTTTTCGCCGTTCCGCGCGCGGTGAGCACCGTTCCTCCACCCGCGCCCGCGGCGCGTGCGGCCGCGGCCAGGGTTTCGCCCTTTCCACGAGGTACGATTCCAGCAATCAGTCTAGCGCCCATTGCCTTCCCCTTTCGCCTTTGCGGCCAAGAGCGCCTTGCGCCGCCTGTGTTCGTAGAGAATGCCCATGATCTGGATGGCGATGAGAGGCATCATGGCGACAAGCGCGATCACGCCGAACGAATCGCTTCCTCCGGCTCCGCCCGACGCGGCGCCTAGCGTGAAAGAAAGTACGAAGGTCGATGTGAGCGGGCCCGACGCAACGCCGCCAGAATCAAATGCGATTCCAGAAAACAGCGTCGGAGAGAAGGCCATCAGCGCCATCGCGGCGACATAGCCTGGCAGCAGGATGCGTCCGATAGGAAACCCTGCGACGGCGCGCCACATCGCGAGACCAATTGCGATCGCCGTGCCGACCGAGAGGAATACAAGCAACGCCTTGCGCCTGATCGTTCCGCCCGAAACCTGTTCGACCTGTTCGCTGAGCACCCATACCGCAGGTTCGGCGCAAACGATGATCGCCCCAAGCGCCAAGCCCGTGCCGACAAGCACGGCGTACCAGATTCCGCCGAGGTGGGAGGCGTTGTGGCCAAGCAGTTCGCCAAGCGCCTGGCCAGCCTGCATGAAGCCGCCGTTTACGCCGGCGAGAAAGATCGTCAGCCCGATGAATGCATAGACGAAACCATTGGTCAAGCGAAGGAACTGACGCGGCGGAAGCTTTAGCAATACGAACTGGGAAATCACATACAGTGCGAAAAGCGGAACGATTGAAATCGCGGATTCACGGAAGGCGGCCGCGAATGCGGAACCGAAGGGTGCGAAAAACGATGTCGCGGTTCCCGCCGCCGTTTCCGCCGTGGCGCTTGCGGTTGCGGCGTCGCCGCCATTACGGAGCGCGATCGAGTAAAGCAGCACGGCAAGCACCGGGCCGATCGACGCGATTCCAGTGAGACCGAAACTCCCATTTGAATCCGCACGCACCGCCGATACGCCGAGGCCGAGCGCCATGATGAATGGGACAGTCATCGGGCCAGTTGTCGCGCCGCCAGAATCAAAACCGATTCCGATGAAAGCTGGATGCGCGAAAAACGATGCGACAAAGAGGACCGTGTAGGATATGAAGAGCAGCCATTTGATCGACAAGCCGAGCATCGTGCGAAGAAGGCCGGCCATCATGAACAAGCCGACTCCTCCGGCGATAGCAAAGGTCAGCGGAAGTTTTCCCACACCCGGAAAGACGCTTCGGACTTGATCGGCGAAAACCTGGATGTCTGGTTCCGCGGCGGTCACGATAAAGCCGACGACGAAAGCGGCGCCCAGCATGAGCGCCAGGTTGCGGCGTACCGTCAGCTTCGCGCCGAAATCGTTTCCCATCGGCTGGATGCCGAGATCGACGCCGAGAAGGAAGATGGTAAGACCGACGACAAGCATGGCGCCGCCAACGGCGAAGCGGCCGAGCAATACGCCATCAAGCGGCGCGATGGTGCAACCGAGCAACAGCACAATCGCCATCACTGGCAGCACCGAAACCGCTGTCTCCTTGAATTTGCCGAAGATATCCATTTCACATGACCTGCCATCGCGTACTCATGCGGTCATCCATGATGCATGATGGAAAGACGATAATTGCGATGGTTGGAATTGTCAAGTTGACGCTGGTGTAATAACCACTGAAAAGATTAGCCTGAACGCAACAGACCGTCCGTTCGACCTTTTAACCATGAGAAATCGGGGAGTGTCCCCATCTGATCACTCCATCAAGCGGAAGTTTGCCGGGAACTGCCGTGGGAAAACGCGCGGGAGAAAGAGCGACGCCATCGGCGAAGAGACGATCGATGCGCTGCTCAAATGGAACCCCATCGGCGACAAAAACACCAGGGTGCCCATTCCA
>JAZQOE010000055.1:0-20900 GCA_045627705.1 Kiritimatiellia bacterium
CGTCCGGATCCTTTTATGAACATGGCCTGGCTGATGCTCGGCGATGGCGATACGGAGTCCGCCGATTCCTATTATCGGATCGCGGTCCGCCTTGGCGCACCACGCGACAAGCAGATTGAACGCCGTCTTGGGTACTGATTCCAAAGTTGAGTGGCCGGAACAGAAGCGAACGCATGAATGTAGCAATCGAACAAACCACCTGTCGTATTGTGCCTCGCGATGCCGAAGCGGCGCGCCGCGCCAGGGAACACCTTGAAAAACTGGCGATGCCACATTGGGCGCTTGGACGTCTGATGGATCTGGCGGTGGAACTCGCCGGCATTACGGGCAACGAGCGTCCATCGGTCGCGAAGCGCATCGTCGCGATTTCAGCAGGAGACCATGGCATTGTCGCCGAGGGCGTCACGAACTATCCCCAGTCCGTGACCGAAATGATGATGACCGATTTCCTGTCTGGCGGCGCAGGCATCAATGCTCTTGCCGGCGTGAGCGGCACCGATATCGTACTCGCTGATTTTGGAGTGAAGAATGTCCCGCCCGCCGTCGCCGCGTGGGAACGCTTCCGCGATTATTCCGTTGGACATGGCACCGCAGACTTTGATCTTGGCCCGGCGATGTCGCGCGATCAGGCGGAGCAATCTGTCGCGAACGGTATCGCGCTTGCGAATCGCTTGATAGACGAGGGCTACGAGGTAATCGGTCTCGGAGAACTCGGCATCGGCAATACGACGCCCAGCGCCGCAATCATTTCATGCATTACTGGCAATGATCCTAGGATTGTCACGGGGCGCGGAACTGGCCTTTCCGACGAACAGCTCGCGCACAAGGCGGATGTGGTCGCGCGCGGCCTTGACGTGAATAAGCCTGACCCGTCCAATGGACTTGACGTGCTGTCAAAGGTCGGTGGATTCGAAATCGGCGGCATGGCCGGAATATGTCTCGGGGCCGCGGCCCGCAAGGTGCCGATTGTCGTCGATGGCCTTATCACGACGGCGGGCGCATTGATCGCAAATGCGATTTGCCCGCTCTCGCGCGAGTACATGATCGCCTCGCATTTGTCGGCGGAGCCTGGACATCGCTTTGCCCTCGCTCACCTTGGCCTCAATGCCTATCTCGACCTCGGACTGCGACTAGGCGAAGGTACTGGTGCCGCGCTGATGATGAACCTTCTCGCTTCGTCCGCCGCCATCGTCGAAAAGATGCAGACCTTCGACGAGCTTTCCTGATTTATCCAAGGCGAGTAAGCGCTTTTTCCAATGCGATGCCACGCGATGCCTTGAGGAGAAGGGCGTCGCCAGGACGAAGATGATCGCGCAGGAAGTCGCCGGCGGAAACGGCATCTGGGACTGCGGCGACAACTCCGGAAAAACGGCGCGCCGTTTTTTCGCCGTTTCCCAGTTCGTCCGCGATCCACTTCGAAAGCGGACCAACCGCGACAATGCCTGCCCAGTCGCCTTCCGCGATTTTCCTTCCAAGCGCGCGGTGTGCTTCTTCGGCCGCACCGCCTAGTTCAAGCATGTCGCCAAGCGCGAGCCAACGGCGTCCGCTCGGCGCCGCTTCGCGTGCGAAAGTGTCGAGCGCACAGGCCATGCTGAGCGGATTGGCGTTGTAGGCGTCGTTCACGATCCTGACGCCGTTGATCTCGCTCTTTTCCCAGCGCATTCCGGGAAGCGAAAGATTTTCAAGTCCGCTTGCGATCTGCTCCCACGATGCGCCGGCATTCCTCGCGGCGGCGCATGCCATGAGCGCGTTCAGCGCCTGGTGGCGTCCGGGGAGGCCATGAAGAAGCGTATGGCCTTCCGGATTTCCTTCGCCCTTTTCCACGACGCGCAGGGCACCGTTTTCCGAGTCGATCTCAATCGCGTTGAAATCGGAGTCGGGCGAGTCGATGCCGACGCGCACGATGCGCGCGACGCATTGCGATGCGATGCGTCCGGTGTATTGCGCCCCATCTTCGAGAACGACGAATCCATCGCGCGGCACGCCACGCGGAAGCGTTGCCTTCTCATCGGCAATTGCATCGAGGCCGGAGTAGTTCTCGATGTGTACGGGGCCGACCGACGAGATAATCGCGGCGTTTGGCGCCATGATCCCAGTGAGGGGCGCGAGTTCGCCGGGATGGTTAGTCCCGATTTCGAAGACTCCGTACTTCGCGCTTTCGTCCATTGCGAGCAGGCTCAGCGGCAGGCCGATCGCATTGTTGAAGTTTTCCTTCGTGCGCGCGGTTGGCGCGGCGCCTGAAAGCATTGCGGCGGTGAATTCCTTGACAGTCGTCTTGCCTGCGCTGCCTGTCACGCCAACGATGAATGGCGCGACATGACGGCGCCATCCCGCGGCCGCGGACGAAAGCGCGGCCTGCGTGTCATCGACCGCGAGAAGCGGCGCCGTGCATTCCGGTGCATGGGCGTCTGCCCATTCGCGAGTGACGAGCGCGGCCGCAGCGCCATGTGCCATTGCATCTGCGACAAACGAGTGGCCATCGAGACGGGCGCCTTTTAGCGCGACGTAGAGCCCGCCTTGTGGCACGGCGCCTGAATTGTTTGAAACGCCGGCGATCGTCTGCGGGATAGTGCCGCCTCCGGGGATGCGCCACTCGCCGTTTGTCCATTTCGCGAGGAGTTCGGATGGGAGCGCGGGCATGGCCTTATGGACGGAACGATTCCGCCGCCTCCTTCATCGCAACGAGATTCTCCCATGGCACTTCCGGTTCGACCACGTGGGTTGGCGCGATTACGATTCCTCCGGCCGCTCCACAAGTGCGTAGGTTCGCGAGAACGGCCTCGCGGACTTCGTCTGGCGTGCCGAATGGGAGTACGCGCTGGGTGCCGATGGTTCCCCAATACGAGAGCTTGCCGGCCGCAGTGTGGTGGACGTCGGCGAAGTCCATGCATTCGGGTTGGACGGGATTGAGGATATCGACGCCTATCTCCGCGAGCTCGTTCACGAACGGCAGGACATATCCGCAGGAGTGGTAGAATACCAGCACGTCCGGGTTGATTTCCTTTGCGGCGGCGATGACCTTCGCCAGTCGCGGCTTGAGCCACTTGCGCCAGAGGTCGAGGCTCATCATCGGCGTCTGCTGCATTCCGATGTCATCGCCCATCTGGATGATGTCCGCGCCTGATCGTGCGCTTTCCGCGGCGCGTTTGACGGAGAGTTCCGTGATGCGGTCGAAGAGGATGGTGGCGCGATCATCGTCTGTCATCATGTCCGCCATCAGGTCCTCCATCGAGCGGAGGTACCATGCCGTTTCCCAGATCGTGCAGGCCATGCACGGCATCGAGGCGAGTCCGGCATCGCGAAGCGCGCGGTGGGTTGCCTCGAATGCGGGATAGTCGTTTGGATCGAGGGTGGGAAAGGGATAGCGAAGGATGTCGTCCTCTGTCACGTCCTCGCCCCGCAGCGGGTGGTGCATTTGCGTCATGTGCCAGCAGCCGGGGTGGAAGGAGTGCCCTACGCCCCATTCGTCGAACGACGTGTTTTCGGGAAGTGTCTCGCGGGTGAAGAGCGAGGCGGGATTCCCTATCGAACTGTGTAGCGGTAGGAATGTGTTGCGGACGGGGCTGTTGAACCACGCTCGGAAATCGTCGTGGCCAAAGCGTTTCTTGAACGCCTCGACTTGCGAAGGGCAGAATTCGTTCGTATCGATTGGGACCCAGTCGAAGCCCTGACGGCGCAATGCCCTTAGAAGGTTTTCACGTGGGGTTGTCATGGTTGCTCTTGTTACAGGTTTGCGAATGGGTTGATTGTGAATCCGCCGCCACTGCCGGAAGAAGAGGGACGCGATGGGCCGCGTCCGCCGTACTGCGAACCGCCGCGGCCTTGCGAAGGACCGCCGGGACGGCGTGGTGCCGGGCTTCCGCCGCCCTGTCGCGCCTGCGAGTCGCTTCGCGCGGAAAGCGAAATGCGGTTGCGGTCGATATCGACCTGAAGGACGCGCACCTTGAGCCTGTCGCCTGTCTTCACGACTTCGGAAGGATCGCGCACATAGTGGTCGGAAAGTTCGGAGACATGCACGAGGCCGTCCTGATGAACGCCGATATCGACGAATGCGCCGAAGGCGGTGACGTTCGTCACGATTCCCTCCAGCACCATGCCGGGCTTCACATGCGAAATCTCGGTAACACCTTCGAGGAACTTCGGCGGCTCGAAAGTCGCGCGCGGGTCGCGTCCGGGCTTCTTGAGTTCATCGACGATGTCTCGCAGCGTAGGCTCGCCGACATCTTCCGAGACATATTTCGAGATGTCGATCTTCGACGCCGCGACCGGCGAACCGGCTAGTTCGTCGAGCGGCATTCCGAGGTCGGCGGCCATGCGTTCGACGAGCGCGTAGCGTTCGGGGTGGACGGCGGAAGCGTCGAGCGGATTGGCCGCGCCGCGGATGCGGAGGAAGCCAGCGGCCTGCTCGAATGCCTTGGGTCCAAGGCCCGAAACCTTGAGCAATTCCCTGCGGCTCTTGAAGGGGCCGTTTGCGTCGCGATGGGCGACAATCTTCTTTGCGAGGCTGGAGCCGACGCCCGCGACGCGCGCAAGGAGCGACGCGCTTGCGGTGTTGAGTTCGACGCCCACATGGTTCACGCAGCTCACTACGACTTCGTCGAGCTTGGCGGCTAGGAGCGGCTGGTGGACATCGTGCTGATACTGCCCTACGCCGATTGCCTTCGGGTCGATCTTCACGAGTTCGGCGAGGGGATCCTGGAGACGACGCCCGATGGAAATCGCGCCACGCACCGTGAGGTCGAGTTCGGGGAACTCTTCGCGCGCGACTTCGGAGGCGGAATAAACGGAAGCGCCGGATTCGGAGACGGACACGACAATGATGTCCTTGAGTCCAGCCTTGGAGAGGGCCGAGCGAACGAACGATTCCGTCTCTCGGCCAGCGGTGCCGTTGCCGACGGCGAACGCATGCGGCTTGTAGCGCGTGGCGAGCTTGCAGATTTCGACCTGCGCCTCCATTGCCTGGCGTTCGCTCTGCGAGGGATAGATTGTCGTGTTCGCGAGGAACTTGCCGGTCGCGTCAAGCGCCGCGCACTTGCAGCCCGTGCGGATGCCTGGGTCAACGCCAATCACCGAGTAGCCGCCCATTGGTGGCTGGAGGAGAAGATTGCGAAGGTTGTCGGCGAAGATATCGACCGCGGCGCGGTCGGCCTTGAGCTTCATGTCCACGGCGACATCGACTTCGACCGATGGCGAGATCAAGCGGCGCCAGGCCTCTTCGATCGCCTTCTCAAGCTGCGGCGCCCACGGGGAGGCGGGATTGAGATTGAAGACGAGCTGTGCCTTGTCGAGGACGGGCTTGGGATCGACCTCCATGTGGACGAGCAATACGCCTTCGGTCTGTCCGCGCCTGATCGCGAGGTAGCGGTGCGATGGAATGGCGTCGATTTTCTCCTGGAAGTCGTAGTACTGCTCGAACTTCGTTGGCTGCGCCGGCGGCGGATCGACGACCTGTGAAACGACGAGTGCGTCAGTCGCGTAGAGTTCGCGGGCGAAGCCGCGGAGATCGGCGTTTTCGGCGACGGCCTCGGCGACGATGTCGCGCGCACCGGCGAGGGCCGCCGCGATATCGGCGACTTCCTTTTCGGGATTGACGAAGGCAGCCGCCGCGGCATCTGGCGCATCGCCGTCGAGCGACTGCGCGAGGATCATCTCGGAAAGCGGTTCGAGGCCGCGTTCGCGGGCGATCATGGCGCGCGTGCGGCGCTTGGGCTTGAAGGGGAGGTAGAGGTCTTCAAGTGCGGCCTTTGTATCGCAGGCCTCGATTTTCGCGCGGAGTTCATCGGTGAGCTTGCCCTGCGATTCGATGGAATTAAGGACGGTCTGCCTGCGGTCTTCGAGTTCCTTGTGGTAGGCGAGGCGTTCCTGAATTTTGCCTATCTGGACTTCGTCGAGATTGCCGTGCGCCTCCTTGCGGTAGCGCGCGATGAAAGGGATGGTGTTGCCTTCGGCGAGAAGAGTCGCGACCGCTGAAATCTGTCGCGCGGGGATGCCGAGTTCCTGTACAAGTTTTGAAATTGGATCATTCATGATGGCGACTATGATACAACATTCCACATGTTTCCTGCATCCATTTACTGTTGATTCAGCTGATGGAATGTGCTTCATTCTATCGGAAACGAGAGGCGACGAACGCAATGGGCAAAGTCGAAATACCGAAGGAAATCTTGAATATCCGCACGATTGTCGCAGCCAGTATGTTCGAGCGGATGCGCGGATTGCTGGGGCGTGATGGTTTGGCGGAAGGCGAGGGGATGCTGATCCTGCGCTGCAACGCGATCCATACCCTATTCATGCGGTTTGCGATCGACGCGATTTTCCTCGACGCGGACTTTCGTCCGGTAAAGCGCGTCAACGGGATTCGTCCTGGCCGTCTGTGCGTGTGGGGCGGGCGTCGCGCTCGTCATGTGCTGGAGATTCAGTCTCGGCCTGGTTGAGATGGCTGCGAACAGGTAACGGATAACAAGTGTTGCTGTTTTGGTTTCGGACGACGATTACTCTTCGTTGTCCGATTCTTCTTCCATTTCCGCCTTGTTCGCGAATTTGGGATTGGAACCGGCGACGACTATCGCGACTTCGCCCTTGATGGCCTTGCCGTCAAATTGCGGAAGGAGTTCGCTGAGGAATCCGCGATGTATGCGTTCAAATTTCTTTGTTAGCTCGATGCATACCGCTGCCTGGCGGTCTCCGAGCGCCTCAAGCGCCGCACGCAGCGAATGCGCCACGCGGAATGGGGACTCGAAAAATATCAGCGTGTGTGGCGCCTGCGCTTCGTCGGCAAAGAAGCGGTGTAGTGCGCCAGGCTTGCGCGGTGGGAAGCCCTTGAAGGTGTAGCTCGAAGTCGAAAGGCCCGAATAGAGCAGGGCGAGATCGGGTGCCGATGCGCCCGGTATCACGTCGAAAGGTATGCCTTCCTCGACGGCCTGCCGTATCATTCGGTATCCGGGGTCGCTGATTCCAGGATAGCCGCCATCGGTGCAAAGCGCGACTTCGCGGCCGGCTTTGACGGCGTCCGCGATAATCCTGCCCGCATGCTCTTCGTTGCCCTGCCGATATGAGATCATCTCCGGACGCCGTATGCCGCATGACGAGAGCAGTTGCCAAGTTCGGCGCGTGTCCTCGCATGCGAGCAGATCGGCATGTTCGAGGGCCTCGCGTGCGCGGGGCGTCAGGTCGGAGAGATTGCCTATCGGCGTGGCGACGAAGTGCAGCATGATTGCATCCGGCGATTACGAGCGCGAAATCGCGAACGGGTCGTCAACGAGCAGGTCGATTGGCTTCAGATGGAGCGCGAAGGTGAACTTCTGCGGGTTGAGCCTGTATGCCTCGAGGAGTTCCGCGCCACAGCTGTTGCTGCCTATGCCGGTCTGGCGCAGGTCGAGGTTCCAGGTCACGAAATCGCGCTTTTCGAGGTCGCACGGGTGCATTGCTTTTTCGAGGTCGATTGTGTCGAACCAATGTGCGCTGAAATCGAACATCTGGTCGGACCAGGCGACGACGCCGCGGCCGAATTGATCGGCGAGCGACGTCCAAACGGTGTCGGTGTGGTTGCCGTTTTCCTGCGGGAAGACATAGTTGGTGAACATCTGGTCAACGGTGGCCTCCCAGAGTCCGCGCTTCTGGGCCGTCTTCGTATCGATGTAGCTTTCGCCGGGGCCGAGTCCATACCACTTTGCGCGGTCGCCACACGCGGGCATGCGGAGCTGTAGGCCGATGCGTGGCCATGTGCACTTCCAGTCGCCTTCGGGCGTACCTTTGGCGATGAGGTCGATCTGGCCATCGCGGCGGATGCGGTAGGTGCATTCGTATTTGATCGCCATCTTCACGACGGGACCGGCGAGGGTGCCGGTGGCCGTGACGGTTGCGCCGTCGTTATCGAGCTTCACCGAAAGACCGTCGAGGCGGCGCTGGAGCGCATGGAGGCCATGGTCGCGCCACGAGCACTGCACGCCGCAACCGCGGCAGCCGCCATCGTTGTCTGTCGGCGCACGCCAGAAGTTGAGGCGTGGGCCGGACTCGACCACGCGGCGGCCATCGGCAAACCACGAGGAGATGATGCCGTCGATCTTGGCGAAGGTGATTTCGAAGCCGGCGCCAGAGAGAGTGTAGGAAGACTGCGTTTCGGAAAGCGTGAGTCTCGGAAGCGCGGCGGGCGAGGGGACCGTGCACTTTGCGGCTTCGCGGAGGATGAACTGGGCGGTCGCGATTTCGTGGCCTGCCTTCGCCCAGAGCGTGTCGTCGGCGAGGGTGAACGAAATGTCGAGGATCCATTCGCGGACGTCGCCATCGGGAAGCTTGCCGACGGGGAGCGCGATCTTTCCGGATGCGCCGGCGGCGATCGCGGGGGCGGCAACGGAACCCACGCGGACTGGCGCGCCATCCGCGAGGAGGCGCCACTGGACGCGGAGGTAGTCGAGGGAAAGGAACATGTGGCGGTTTAGGACGGAGAGCTGTCCGTTCTTCCAGCCTGTTACGTGCACTGGCTCGATGACCTTCTTGAGTTCGGCCATGCCGGGAGATGGCGTGCGGTCGGGGAACATCAGGCCATCGGCGATGAAGTTGCCGTCGTTCGGCTGGTCGCCGAAGTCGCCGCCATACGCGAAGTATTCCTGGCCGAGGGCGTTCTTCACGCGGATGCCGTGGTCGAGCCATTCCCAGACGAACGCGCCGCACATGCGCTTGCTGTTCCAGATGTAGTCCCAGTAATCCTTGAGCATGCCTGGTCCGTTGCCCATCGCGTGGCTGTATTCGCAGAGGATGTACGGAAGCTTGCGCATGCGCTCGACGGGGAAGTCCTCGTCGATGGTGTCGAAGCGCATGTGGAGCGGTCTGACGGCTTCATCGACAGTGCGCACGGTGTCGAGGTTGGGGTACATCTGGCTGAACATGTCGGCGACTTCGATCCTGTAGTCGCCCTCGTAGTGGATGGGGCGTGTCGGATCGATGGCGCGCGCGGCCTTCGCCATCGCGTGGTGGTTGCAGCCGATGCCGGACTCGTTGCCGAGCGACCAAATCACGACCGAAGGGTGGTTGCGGTCGCGCAGGACCATGCGGCGCATTCGATCGACACAGGCCGCTTCCCAGTCGGGGTTCGACATTGGGTTGCGTGTCCAGCCGCATCCCCAGGGCATCCCCGTGCCGTGGGTCTCGAGGTCGCACTCGTCAACGAGATAGATGCCATAGCGGTCGCAGAGGTCGTACCAGCGTGGATCGTCGGGGTAATGGCTCGTGCGGACCGCGTTGATGTTGTGGCGCTTCATGGTCAGGATGTCCGTGACCATCGCCTCGTATGGGACAGCGCGACCGAAGTCGGGGTGGTGCTCGTGGCGGTCCACGCCCTTGAACATCGCGCGGACGCCGTTGATCAGCAGTACGCCGTCCTTGATCTCGACCTGGCGGAAGCCGATGTTCACTGGCACCGCCATGACCTCGGCGCCCTTCGCGTCGCGGAGCGAGAGGAGGAGCGTGTAGATATCGGGGGTTTCGGACGACCACTTGCGGGGCGCCTTCACGTCGATCGAGAAGTCGAGCGCCTTGCCCGCCTTTGCGATGCCATTGCGCGGGAGCGCGATATCCTTGGTGGCGACCTGCGATCCGTCTGGATCGATGAGCGTGGCGAGTAGCGATCCCTTGAACGCGGCGGAGGCGAGGTTGTCGATGCGGGCGGAAACGGCGAGCCTGGCATCTCGGTACTGCGCGTCGAATGTGGTCGTGGTTCCGACATCCGCAATCTGCGCGAGGGGCATGGCGACAAGCGTCACCGGGCGGAATATGCCGGAGAGCCACCACATGTCCTGATCCTCGAGGTACGAGGCGGCGGACCATCTCCACACGCGCACGGCGAGGATGTTCTCGCCCTGCTTCGCGAGGAGTTTGGTGATGTCGAACTCGTGGGGGAGGCGGCTGCCCATGCCGGCGCCGACGAAGGCGCCGTTCACGAACGCTTCGAAGTAGGAATCCACGCCGTCGAAGCGCAGGCGGATCTGCATTCCCTTCCAATCGGCGGGGATGTGGAATCGGCGGCGGTAGGTGCCGACTGCGTTGTCGGAAGGCACGAAAGGCGGATCGCACGGGAACGGATACTGCACGTTGGTGTAGTGCGGCGCGCCGTAGTTGTGCATCTGCCAGCATGAAGGAACGGGGAGGTCGTCCCACGAGGCGTCGTCTGTCTCCGGCTTTTCGAAGTCCGCGACTGCCTCGAATACATTGGCGGCGTAGGAGAACTTCCATGTGCCGTCGAGCGAGCGTGTGCGCGGCGATGGCGCGCCGTGCGCGGCGATGGCGTCGGATGATGACGCGAAGTTCTGGAACGTGGCGCGTGGTTCGAGGCGGTTGACGCCGAATCGGTTGAAATCTTCCCAGTTCTTGAGATTCATTTTATCGTGTCTCCGAAACGAAGCGGAAGCGTTTGTTTTGCGACGTGTGGCTGATCAGGAGCCGAACGACATTTCTGCGGCCTTGCGCAAGCGGGCGAGGACGCGGTCTCGGCCGAGAAGCGCGAGCATCTCGAATAGCCCGGGGCCTTCGCCGAGGCCGGAAACCGCCACGCGCACGGGGTGGACGAGAGCGCCGAGGCCGGAGCCGCGGACTTCGCCCATTGCGCGGAGAGTGGCCTCCGCCGTTTCGGCGTTGAACTCCGGAATGGCGGCAAACGCCTCGGCGACTTCGCGCAGGAGTGCGCCGGCTTCGGGCGAGGCGAGGCGCTTGGCCGCGGCCTTTGGATCGAAGGGATAGTCGTCGGTGAAGAAGTAGATGCAGTTCGCCGGGATTTCCGAGAAGAAACGCGTGCGCTGCTGGACGAGCGCGGCGATCTCGGCGAGCGCTTCGGGCGTAGTCCCGGAGATGTCGAGCCCGGCGGAAGCGATGCGCGAGCGGAAGGTGGCGAGGAAGACGGGCGGCGGCATTGCACGGACGTATTCGCCATTCATCCAGGTGAGTTTCTTGAGGTCGAAGCGCGATGCGGACGAGCGGCAGCGGTCGAGGGTGAATGCCTCGATCATCTCTTCGCGCGTCATGATCTCGCGGTCGTCGCCTGGCGCCCATCCGAGGAGGAGCAGGAAGTTGAAGAGCGTTTCGGGGAGGAAGCCTTGTTCGCGGAACTCGCCGACGAACGCGGCGCCGTCGCGCTTCGAATATGGCTTGCCCTCGTTGTTCACGATCATGGGCAGGTGGGCATACTGCGGCGGCTCATGGCCGAGGGCCTTGAAAAGCTCGATATGCTTGAAGGTATTCTCGACATGGTCGTCGCCGCGGATGACGTGGGTGATGCCCTGCTCGATGTCATCGACGACGTTCGCGAGGTGGAAGACGGGCGAACCATCGGAGCGGACGATCACGAAATCCTGGGTGTCTTCGGCCTTCTTCTTCATGCGGCCCTTCACGAGGTCCGTGTATTCGAGACGGCCCTGTTTGGGCATGCGGAAGATCACGCATTCGCCCTTGCCACCCTTGTCCTCCTTGTATGCGCGGCCCTCGTCGAGCAGCTTTTGCGCCGCGGCGAGATGCTTCTCGACGTTGTGGGTCTGGTAAACGACAGGCTCGTCGTAGTCGAGCTTCAGCCATTCCATGCAGTCGAGGAGCGTCTGGATCGCTTCGGGTGTGGAGCGCTCGAGGTCGGTATCCTCTACGCGGAGGAGGAACTTGCCGCCCTCGTGGCGGGCGAAAAGCCAGTTGAAGATCGCGGCGCGGATGTTGCCGATATGCACCTTGCCTGTCGGGCTAGGCGCGAAGCGAACGCGGATGTCGGACATGATGATATGCCTTGGAAAGAATCACATGATCTCGGGGTAGGCGCCCTTGATGGCGCAGGGGCACTGCGAACCGAAATACGCGGCGATCGCGGTGTCGTAGGAAGCGGTGTGGGCGAAGGCCTTCTTCATGAGGTTGAAGCGGGTCTCGAGGCCGATGGTGCCGTTGTTCGCGGAAAGCTCGGCGATGAGCGCGGCGTAGTCGGCGGGGTCTGTCACGGAGGCGACGCGGAGGTAGTTCTTCGCGGAGGCGCGGACCATGCAGGGGCCGCCGATGTCGATGTTCGTGCGCGCCATTTCGGGCGTGACATCGGGCTTGGCGACGGTCTGCTTGAAGGGGTAGAGGTTCACGACGACCATGTCGATCGCGACACCCGAAACGCGCTTGAGGTCATCCTGGTGCGCCTGGTTGTAGGTCTCGGAGAGAAGGCCGAGGTAGATCTTGAAGTCGAGCGTCTTCACGAGGCCGCCCTGCATTTCGGGCTGTCCGGTGTAGTCGGAGACGGCGACGAGGTTCTTCGCCGCGGCGTCGCCGAGGATTGTCTTGATCGCGTTGTAGGTGCCGCCTGTCGAGAAGATTCGGACGTCGGGAATCTGCTTCACGAGCGCTGGAATGAATGTGTCTAGTCCCTGCTTGTCGGAAACGCTGCAGAGGACATTGCGCACTGCGACGCGATCGTCGATCTTCTTAACGATGTTGAGGGCCATGGTAATGCTCCTAGTTGTCTTGTTTTCGTGGTGATGGTGGAATTGTGAAGGTGGTTGTCGCGAGTTCCGTCTCGAAAGATGATGCGCCCGTGGTGGTTTCGATGGCGCAATGCGCGACTTCGATGCCGTAGCGCTCGAAGGCGTCGATGGTCTGCGGCGGGCACTCAGCGCCCTGACATAGCAAGAGCCGGAGGTGTCCCCCAACGGAGGAAAGGGCGCGCTTTTTCGCGAGTGCGCCAAGGCCGATCGTGCGCAATGCGCCGCTTGGGGACGGATTGGATTCCTGAATCGCCGCGAGCAATTTCCCAAGGAATGGCGCGGAGCCGACGATGACGGTCGGCATTAGCAAACGAATGTCCGCGCCGATTTCCTTTGCGTTGTCGGGGAACTGGATGCATGCGCCGCTTGCGAGCGGCAGGACGAAATTCATGACGATGCTTGAAGCATTGCTGAACGGGACAAGTGCAAGGAAGCGGTCACTGCTTCCAAAGTGCGGCGAGCCAGGGCCAATCTTCGACGCCATCATGCGCAATGACTCATGCGATAGAGCTTCGCTCGCGAATGCACCGGACTCGTCGCATCCATGCATGATTGCGGCGATGTCCCCATCGGCGGGCCAATTTTCCATCGCAAACGCATCGCCAATGCGCGCCTGCAGGTAGAGCCGTTCTTGGAGTTCATCGTAGCTGAAGGTCTTTCGTCCTGCGCATGGCGCGGGATTGGCGTCATCGCCTGCAAATACAACGGCACGGACTGCGGGCAGATCAGGCAGAATCGATTCGAGGACAGTGCGCAGGGATTCCTTGGCGAAGATGACAGGCGCTTCCACCTCGCGCAACGCATGCTTGATGTGGTCGCTGCCGAGCGAAGGATCAAGCGGCATCGCCGCCACGCCGCAATAGGATGCGCCCGCAAACGTCTCAAGCCATTCTGGGGAGTTGTCCAGCAGGATGGCGACGGCGCCGGAATGCGGTTTCACTCCAAGCAGACCGATAATCTCCGAGACAACCCGCAGCCTGTCGCGGAATTCGCCGTAGCGTATGCCAAGCCATGCTCCATCCTTCTTGCGATAATGGTAGGCCGGGCGCTCTGCAAAACGCCTTGCCGCATGATCGAGAAGTTCCCTGATATTCATTGTGAATCCGTGATTGTCTTGGTTGTGGTGGGGACTAGCGTCTTTTCTCTGCGCGCGCGATCACCGGGGAACCTGCGAGCGCGGTGAACCCGAGACAGCGGCCCGCGCCCTCGAAGAAGGCGGAGGCGCCAGCGCACTTCATGGCGCGATGGACGACCATCGGCATCCAGAACTGCGCCTTGCGGCGGACAACGCTCCAGCCGACGGCGTCGAAGGCCTCGCGAATCTGTGCGTGCTTGAAGAGTGTCCAGGTGCGGGTGTTCTTCTCGAACTTCTTCTTGGCTCCGAAGAAGGCGGGGGCGATCGCGTTGAGACTCTGGCTTGTCGGGTAGTCGAAGACGACCGGCCCGCGGCTCACGCGGCACAGTTCCCTGGCGAGTCGGCGCCAATGATCGCAGTGGGTGAAAAGGCGGAAGCAGACGACGGCATCGAATTCTCCGTCGTCGAATGGAAGCTCGATCACGTTGCCGACATGGAAATCGCAGACGCCCGGCTTCAGAAAGGGTTCGAGACGGTGGCGGCAGCTGGGTGCGCTGCCGAGGACATCTACCCTGCATCCGGCGTCGAGAAGCGGCTTCGTGAGCTGGGCGTGGCCGCCGCCCACGTCCAACACTCGCCAGCCCTTTGACGGATGGAGCAGTTGCATGCAAATGCGAGCCTGGACAGCGAGCATCCATGCGCCTGAGGCGCCCTTGAAGCGCGTCGCGTAGTCGTCGTTCGATGTCTCGATGTCAGCAGTTTCCGGAAAGGGAGAATCGGTCGAATCCCAATCTGTTTGTGCGTTCATGTCGCCGCACATTTTACGCCACCCCGGTAGTTGCCGTCCATAAACTTCTGCGGAGCGGGAGGGGAAGAAGGTAAGAGGTAAGAGGCATATGTTCACTGTTATCTCTTATCCAAAAAAGCGGTGCGCCGTGAAATGGAAGCCCCATTTCGCGGCGCGCCGCTTTTTCGGTTGGCTATCGCCCTACTTGAGCAGGAAGATCGTGCCGCCGAAGGTCGAATTCTCGTAGCATCCGAGATCGACGATGCCACCCTTGTCGGCGCGGAAGATTCGGTCGCTGCCGTCGAGGTCGGTATCGCCCATCGCGGTTACGACGTACGAATTGTTTCCGGCATCGCGCAGCTGGCTGGAAGAGCGGATGTGGTAGTCGCGCTCCGCAGGATTCTTGAAGCCGGGAAGATATTCGGTCACGTTCGCACTTGAATTCGTGTAGTAGCCAGTGCCTTCGGTTGTGTCGTAGAGGTTGACGTTGCAGAGTACCATGCTCATGCTGTTCTGCGCACCAGGTGTACCCGCTGCCGATGACAGGTTGATCTTCGAGTTGCTGATCGTGCTGTTGTAGATGTACGTCGTTCCCCAGCCATTGTGCTGCGAGACCGTCGGTACGCTGTCGATCGTGCAGTTCCGGATGTAGCAGTGGTTGCGGAAACCACCTGTGATGGCGTAGCCGCCAGCGCTGGTAATGTCATGGAAAAGGCAGTTGGCGATGAGCGGGGTATCGCAACGGTTGATGCTTATCAGCACGTAGAGCGTACTGCTGCCGGTGATGTCGATATCGCGGAAGGTGTCACGGAGATAGTTCGCCTGGATGTTCATCGTGTGGAAGACCCCCTGGGATTCGCCATTGGCGCCCTTGGCGACGATGTTCTCGACAAGCGAGTCCTGCAGCGTGAATCCGCCAGTGTTTCGAATTTCGAACATTCCGGTGCCAGAACACGCCGATGTGCTCTTCAAATCGTGGAAGTGGCTGTTCTTGATTGTTACGGCGCCAGTGCCGCTCGGGACATGGAGGACTCGCTGCGCGCTTGTCGTCACGCAGCACATCTCTACGCCGTCGAGGACGAGGCCATTGCGGATGTCGGTGAAGTAGGCGATGGCGGAACCGCCGCCAACTTCAGTGTTGCCGCCGAGGGAGCCAGTAGCCATGGCGGTAAACAAGCAGTCAGCGATAGTGCCGCCCCAGTAACGGCTGCTAATCGCGCTGCCCGCAGTGTTGCGGACAACGAGCGAACGAAGTTCGCCGCCGGCGACACTGCCGGGATCCTTGCCAAGCGTTCCGAGTATGAAAGCCCAGCCAGTCTTGTCAGGATCGACGATTGAAGTGTCTTCATCCGTTCCAAGCGGGCCGCGTTCGCCAATGATCGCGATTCCGGGTGGAACTGTCACGGGGAAGACTTCTCCATCTGTCGGCCCATAGACGCCCGGAAGCAGATGGAGGCCTTCGCCCGCCCGCAACTGCTGAACCGCATACGTCATGGTGCGGAGAGGGGACTCCACTGTGCCGATGCCATCGGCATCATCACCATCGGGCGAGACATGGAGCGGGCTCGCGAAGGAGATGAGTTCAAAGTCGAGCGTCCTTTCATTCGACTCCGCGAACTTCCATCCGTCTGGCAGCGAGAGCGTGATGGCGCTTGCGCCGGGCGTGGAATCACCGGTGAGGACGAGACTGCCATTCGCGGCGGCATCGCCTGCGGCTATTTCTGTGCCGTTCCAGACAAGCGAGCCGACATCGCCAGATTGCGCGGAAGCGGAAATCTCGATTGTTTCCGGGGCCACCAGAAGCGGATCGGTGAAAATCGGGGTGAACGGAACGCTTTCGTTGGCATGGAGGAACCGGCGCGCCGCATAGTCGGGCACGTACACGATGCGGTCGTTCACGAGTACGCCGATCGAGGCGGAATCAATCGCTTCGGCGGAATCCGAGACTTCAAGTTCGAGGATCGTGCCGCTGACGACATCGAGCGTTTCCCACGCGGTGACTGTCACGTAGTTCGTTTCAAGGCCAGTCGGGAAGAAGAGCGTCGCTTCGCCAGTCGTGTTGGTGGGGCAGGTGACGTTGGCGGTGACGGGGCCACGCGCCTGCGCAGGTTCGATCCAGACTGGGATTGTCGTGGAGCGACCGGCGAAGACGCCGTAGGAGGGCATCGATGTGACAAAGCGCGCGGCATTGGGGTTGACGTAGTACTCGTATGCGCCAAGATCGACCGTCGCGTTACCATCGCCGTCGCCATCTGCCACTCGTGCGCCCAATGCGAGATCTGCCTGCACTTCCGCCTCGACGTATGAGTTGTTGCCGATATCGATCAGCGGGCTCATCGGCTTCAGGGAGAAATTGCCTGCATCGGCGTTCTTGAAATACGGTTCGAAGTCGGACACGCCAGAGCTATTCGCTTCGCTGTATCCGATTCCAAGCGGTGTGTCGAAGATATCGACGTTGTTCAGGTAGAGGTGCGCTTGGTCGAGGTTGCAGAGCTTGCCGCACTCGCTGACAATCGAATTGTAAACGCGGGTGAAGTAGTTGCCGGTTTCTTCAGGCGGACGGAAGACATTGCACTGGCAATCGTGGAAGGTGCAGTTGCGCACGTTAAGATTTGACCGGAATCCGCCGATGCAGCACGACAACCCGTCAGTGGATGGCATCGAGATGTTCACGAACAGCGAATTGCGGACAGTCGGGGTCGTGACACGGTTGAAGCAGATCACTTGTTCTGGTTTGCCCGTGTATGTGAAGTTGCGGAAGATGCAGCGGTCGATGGTGTGCTTGGAAGGCGATGGCTGAATGAGGGTGAGGAATCCACCTTCACGGTTGCCCGCGCCTTTGATGGAGATGTTTTCGAAGACGGTGTCCACCAGCGTGCACGGCCATCCGCCCTGGACTTGGATGTGTCCTTGCGACTGACCGGAACCTGCGGTCGTCGAGAAGTCGCTGAAAAGGGAGTTCGTGATTGTGAGCGTGCCTGTTCCAACAAGCTCGAGCAACCTTTGCGCGGTGGATGAAATATTGGTCACGCAGAGACCGGAGAGGACGAAGTTGCGCGCTGTGCTGCCACCGGCGTATCTGATCACGGCGTTTGCAGACTGCACATCGCTGATCTCGACGTTTTCAATTGTTCCCGCCCATGCGGCGGAATTGATTGCGCGAGTCAAGCCGCGGCGAAGCGAGAGTCCGGAGACAAGGCCTGGTGTCGGCGCATTGGCAAGATTGACGATGTAGTTGGCATATTCGGCGTCGATGATGGTCTCGCCCATCCCCGCGCCGACAATGGACACGTTGTTGGATACGACGAGCGGGAATATCTCGCCCGATTCGGCGGAGAATGTGCCATCGCCCACGTAGACGGTGCGCTGGCTGGCGCTCGGCGAATTGTTCGCGACCGAAAGCGCGTGGGTGATCGTGGCGAACGGGTTGGCGGCGGTGCCATCGCCGAACTCGTCGCTGCCGTTGGTTTCGACATGGAGATCAAGCGCGTTTGCCACCGAGACATGGGATGTCGCGCAGGCGACGACACCGGCGTTGTTCATTATGGTGAGGACGACATTTGTGGCGCCATAGACCACGGAAGGCTCGATGCGGCGCGAGAAGATTCCAGTCTCATCGGTCGAACCCGCGTCGATTTTGTCCACGTCGAGCGAATAGCCCGCGACCGAGTCTATGTCCAGCTCCACATCGTTCACGAGGACTGCCGGTGGAGTTCTTGTGAAAGTCATCGATGCCGATGTTGATTTCACATCGCCGAGGGCATTGCGCATCCAAAGACTGATTGCGACTTCGCCTTCGGGCGTTTCGGCCGGGAAGACGAATGTTTCCGGCACTGGAGTATCGACCGGGACCCAGGAATCGGGATCGAGATATTCGGCGGAGGAGACGGAGGAAATCTGGTATTCGACGGTATCGCCGTACATTTCGGCGGCGGAGACAACCACCTCGTTCGTGGCGGTGTAAAGCTTGCTGCCGGTGAGGATGTTCTCGACGGACAGTTTCAGGAACCCCCACTTCTCGTTCAGAATCTGGCTAACCACGGCCTGTTCCTCGGCGGTCAGCTCACGGTCATAGACGAGAATTTCGGCGATTTCGCCGCTGAGGCCGCCGGAATAGTTGCTATTGTTGTTCGCGCAACCGATGCGCATGATCTTGCCGTTCGTCGTGCCGTGAGTGTAGAGCGACCAAGCCGTATTGGAAGCCGAAGCGGCCGGCTCGTTGTTTACGGACACATCTATCTCCACAGGCGCAGCGGTCTCGTTGCCCCTGATCACGCGCGAGAGCGTTATCCACTCGCCCTGGGTGTACGGGGTGGAAACGACCATCGCCGCCTTGGTCGTCGTCCCCTGCCCGACCCAGCGGGTCGCAGTGGCAGTCGTCGCGTTGGGATAGCCTTCGAAAGTCATGCCGGAATGGTTGCCGGGACGCGAGAAGATGTAGGTGGTCTTCTGCGTGTTGTTGTCACCGCCGCCGGACGTGGCGCGCGCGACGGCGAAGGCGGTGTTCGTGGAATTGAAGAGCGTGTAGATGACGTCCGAGCCAGAGGCCTGGAGGAACTGTGCCTGGTTCGCCGCAGGACGGGTGAACTTGAGGACGGTCTTGCCGTTGAGGCCGGCGTTGAGGACTACCGGCTTGTTATTGGCGGTAGCCTGGGAGAAGGCGACGCCGCTGGCCTTGTCGGTCCAGCCGCTGACCTTGGTGTCGGTCGGATACTTGGCAAAATCGTTCGCGTCGAGCCAAATCTTGAGCGAGCCGTCAAAGCCGGCGTACTTCGTGGCGGACACGCGCGCGGTCGCGGTGGAAGCCAGGCCGAGTTTGTTGGTAACATGCAGGGTGACATCCGCGTCACCAGTGATCACAGCGGGGGAAACGCCCATGCAGTAGATGCCGTAGGTATCATCGGAGCTGCCATCGTCGATCAAGGCCGCGTCGAGCGCCAAGCCCGCGCCGGAGACATCCACGGGGACCGCGGTTGGTTTTGCTTTCGCGGTTGGGGCATTGCCGGAAGAAGCCTCGACATACGTGATGGAGGTGGATTCGGTTTCAATGGCTCCGCCGGCGGCTCGGCGCACATGGCAGTAAATTGTGACTTCGCCGAAAGTCGTGCCGGGGGCGAAGGTGTAATTCGGCAACGCAGCGTCGGGATCGTAGGCAGTCCATCCCGTGGAAGGCAGGTTTGCGACGTCTGATTCCTGGGTTACGAGATAGCTGTCGCCTTCATCCATTTGCGGAAGAGCCATTACCTTGACCGTAGTCGAAACCGTAGCCTTTGAGTAGCCGCAGAATGTGTTTGCCACCGTTATTGAAGTTGGACGCACGGCGAGAATCACGGTGCCATTGCCACCCTTGCCACCAGTGGTAGCAGGGTTGTAGCCGCCACCGCCACCACCGCCGCCACGGCCGTCGAGGCCGGAATTGCCGGGCTTGTTGGCATTTCTCGCCCCGCCATCGCCGCCGGACGGGCCACCGGCCGATGCGGACGTTATATTGTTGCCGCCGCCGCCGCCACCGCCGGCGCCATAGTCGAGTTCCTCGCCGGTGATGGACGAAAGGACGCCGGGGCCGCCGTTGCCTGCGACTCCGGTTGACTTGCCGGCCTCGCCATTGCCAGCCGCGCCAGCGCCACCGCCGGGCGCACGGTCGTTGCCGCTTATGACGTATGAGTTGCCGCCACTGTAGGACAGTCCGGTGCCACCCTTGCCATTTGTGGAAGAACCACCGCCGCCGTTGGCGTAAGGCGCGGCGTCAGAGAAAGGGACTGCGTGGAAATCGTTCCAGCCGCCGCCGCCACCGCCGCCGTATGCGACAATGTCGCTCGATCCAGGGATCGAAAGCGTGGAAGCTGCGCCGTTGCTGCCGCATTTCCAGTTGCTATTAGCGATAGATGTGGATGGAGCGCCGGCGCCCACGGAAATGGCTATCGAAGAATCGACGATGGCGGAGAAGCCATCCGGGCTGGCCACGACTCCGCCGCCGCCGCCACCGCCGCCGATTGTGTTGCCACCGGAGCCACCGCCGCCGACCACAAGATACTCGACGAGATTGAGGGTTGAATTCGGCGTGACGGTAATTTCGCCTGCGGTGCTAGTGAACACATAAACCACGGCACCGTCGGCGCGATCGATTCTCGCGACAGAATCGTCTGTCGTGGAGATTATTTCATCGTTGTAGGCGTGTGCTATGAATGGCGTTAATCCGGCGGCGACGAACAATGCGCACGCCGCGCCCTTCGCGAGGTGACTCGATGTAATCATGGCATTCTCCTGAAAAGACGGACAACCCTAGCGCGTCCAGCATTTTCTTAAGTGGTATGATGCGAAATATTTTGAAAAAGGTCAAGTATTTGTCATCGTTTCGCGCATGTAGGTTGCAGTCGTTTTTCCCGTTGCGCTGAGCGGCTGCGCGAGCTTAAGCAGGAGATTGCGAATGCCCGCATTTGTTATCTGTTATCTGTTATCTAAAAAAGCGGCGCGCCGCGAAACGGAAGCCCCATTTCGCGGCGCACCGCTTTTTCGGTTGGCTATCGCCCTACTTGAGCAGGAAGAT
>JAZQOE010000056.1:0-30239 GCA_045627705.1 Kiritimatiellia bacterium
GGAACTCGCCCTTCTCGCGCTTCGAATGAAGTTCGGCATAGCGCCTCCGCGCCAGCCTGATGTTCACCTTCTTCTCTTCGCTTGTCATGTTCATGTCCCGAATTTTTCAGTAACACGATTTATGGCGCAACCTGGAAATCACCCGTCGCGTTTTCGGTAACAGGAATTATGGCGCAACGCGGCGGGATGCTTTTCAGTGGCATTCCCATGTGGAAAATGTGACGATATCTCAACTGCAGAAAGGACGCACACAATGAAGATCGACCATATTCCTGCATCAGATCGGGCAATTCTCCGGGAACTCGCGAAACGCCAGGCGGAACTCGCCTCGCTTCCCGTCATGGCCGAGCGCTGCAAGCGCTGGACAGATGCCAACGATGGCGTACAGGGCGCGCGTCCGCCATTCGCCATCGAAAGCTGGACCTTCGACCGCGACTTCATGCCGCCATCGATCTTCCGCTGCGAAAGCGAGATCGGGCGCCAGATCGAAGGCCCGATGCTGCGCAATATCCGTCACCACGAAATCCTTGGCGACGACCATGTGTGTCCCGACACATACGACATCGGCTGGTTTTACTGGTGCGATGAATTCGGCATCGATATCCCGACAAGTTTTGTAAAGGATGCCGAGGGCGTCGATCTCGGCTACCATGTGGACTGCCCGATCAAGGATCTCGCGGAAGACGGCTTCGATATGGTCAAGCCCTCGACCTTCGGCGTCGATCGCGAAGGCACGCTTGAGTACAAGGCCACCCTCGAAGAGCTCTTTGGCGACATCCTTCCAGTCGAGATCAAGTCCGGCGTTTACGGCAACTGCTACCTCACGCAGCGCCTCCTGCGACTGATGTCGATGGAGACGTTCTTCATGGCGATGTACGATTGCCCCGACAAACTCCATGCGCTCATGGCGATGCTTCGCGACAACGCGATGCGCGCCGCTCGTTGGGCCGAGAGCGAAGGACTCCTCGTGCTGAACAACGCCAACCAATGCACTTGCGGGACGTGCATGAACTTTACGACCCGTCTGCCCCGCAGGGAGGTCGAGCCTGGCAAGGTGCTGCTTTCCGACATGTGGGCCGGCATGGACAGCCAGGAGACGGTCGGCGTTTCGCCTGACCTCTTCAACGAGTTCTGCTTCCCGTACTATCGCGACCTCGCGGAGATGTTTGGCCTTGTTTACTGGGGATGCTGCGAACCTGCCGATCCAATCTGGGAATCTTCGCTCTGCAGGCTGCCGAACCTCGCGGCCGTCTCGATCTCGCGTTGGGCGGACCAGCGCAAGATGGCGGAATACCTCGACGGAAAGAAGATCCTCTTCTCGCGCAAGCCGAATCCCAATCTGCTCGGAGTCGATCCCGAACTCAACGAAGAAGCCTGGGCCGCGGAAATCAACGGCACCCTCGATGCGCTTGAAGGACACGATGTCCCGTGCGAATTCGTCGTGCGCGACGTCTATTCGATGCATGGCAATCTCGCGAAGGCGCGGCGCGCCGTTGAAATCGCCATGCGTGAAATCGACAAGCGCTTTGGACGGTAGCCAAAGGATGCCCGCAATGGATCTTGCAATCGGAATCGAAATCGGCGGCACGAAACTGCAGGTGGTCGCGGGTCCCGACGAAGGTCACGTCTTGGGCGCTGCGCGTGGAGCAGTCGATTTGGCGCGTGGCCCCGCTGGCATACGGGAAACGCTCGACACTCTTGCCGACGAGGCGCTTTCCGCCGCGGGTGCGCAAGGTGCGCGTCCTGTCGCTGTTGGAATCGGATTCGGCGGGCCCGTCGATTCGAAGATGGGCCGCGTAATCTGCTCCCATCAGGTTCCAGGCTGGAGCGGATTCGAACTCGGCAAATGGGCGAACGAACGCTGG
Organism: Kiritimatiellia bacterium; assembly: GCA_045627705.1. Lineage (GTDB taxonomy): Bacteria > Verrucomicrobiota > Kiritimatiellia > RFP12 > JBMNHG01 > JBMNHG01. The sequence continues at coordinate 1,866 of JAZQOE010000056.1, forward strand.
GGCGCGCCCGCGATCGTGCAAAACGACGCCAGTACCGCGGCATGGGGCGAATGGCGCCTTGGCGCAGGACGAGGAATAAACCGCCTCTTCTACATCACCGTCGGCAGCGGCATTGGCGGCGGCTGGGTTTGCGATGGAAAACTCGACGAAGGGCAAGGCCTGGGCGCGGCGGAAATAGGCCACACCTGGGTCGCAGCGCCAGGCGGCGGCTACGAAAAGCTTGAGAACATTTGCTCGGGCTGGTCGATCGGCAGACGCGCAACGGAAGCGCTTGCGCATGGCGGGCGGGGTTCGCGCATGCGTGCGGTGGCCGATGCCAATGGCGGCAGGGTCACGGCGCGCGATGTGTCTGAAGCGGCGGAAGCAGGCGATTCGCTGGCGGTGGAAATCTTGGACGAAACAACCGATGCGCTCGCTGCGGCGATCGGGAATGTGGTGACGCTTCTCAATCCGCAACGCATTGTGATTGGCGGTGGTGTTTCGCTCATGGGCGACTGCCTGTGGAAGCCTCTTCGCGAAAAGGTCGCAAATCGCGGTTTCGCGCCGTTTGCGGGCACGTATGATCTCGTCCCAGCCGGACTTGGCGAGGCGGTCGTCACCCGTGGCGCGTTGTCACTGGCGTTTGCCGCCATCGGTTGATGCCGCCATGCCGCGGATTGAACCGCTTTGAAGATTTGTCCTAATGATGGAACACAAGTCAGGATTTACGCTTGTCGAACTTCTGGTGGCGACGTCGATCATGTTGATTGTCGGCGCATTGGCTGTGGCATGCCTCTTTTCCGTGACGCATGTGTGGGAGCGATGTGCTTCGACTTCGACGTCTGGCGCCTTTGAATTTACCGAATGTTTCCAGAACGATGTCACCAAAGTCATCGTCGCAAAGGGTGTCGATGGCGATGCCGGTACATGTGAGTTTTGGATGGACGCACTTGCGCCTTGCAAGGTTTGTTATCGGCGATTGGAAAAGTCGCAGTCCGTCTTGCGTTCAGTGCAATCTGCGGAAGTTTCCGATCAACCGGTTGTCCATTCCGATGCGAACGAGTCTGGGCAGATGTTTTATTTTCCCGGTAAATTTGAGTTTTCCTACGGATTCTTCGACGATTCCATGGAAGTCATTTGGTGCGACAGTGCATCTTCCGATTCCATTCCGCCAGATTACATCAGGATTGCCGCCGATGGATTTCCAACGCGAATCATTGGATTCCGAAGGGGAGCCAAATAATCGCTCTCCTTCATTTCGCTGTTGCGCAATGCGATGATCGACAAACTCCTTTTCAATGGCGGGCATTTGGAATATCATTGTCAAACCTATTCGTTGATTTTCGGAGTTTCACTTGTCATGTCCATTGATGTCGAACTGAAAAAACACATCCTTTGTCCATTGCTCGCTTTCGCCTGCGCAATCGTACTTGCGCAGGAAGTCTCTTTGCCGCCCGAAATGGCGGAGATGGCGGGGCGCTATCGTGGCGTTCTTGCAGAGCAGGAGTTGATTTATCAAAAGACCGTGGCGCAGCAGCCACAGCTTTACATGGCTGACATTCAGTCGCTTGCGGAACGTCTCCAAAAGGCCGGCGATCTCGATGGCTTCCTTGCCGCCGACAAGGAACTCAAGCGTTTCCTCAAGGCGATGGCGGCCGGTGAACGCGACCCGTTCGAACTGACTCCAGAGATGCCTGCTTCCGCCATCGTCAAGGAGGAGGGCGAGCTTCGCGACCGACAGAATCTCTATCTCCAGCGCTTTGCGGACGCGGACGAGACACGCCAGAAGAAGATTTCCGATCTTACCACGAAATATCTCGCGCGGCTCAAGGAACTGCAAAAGGAACTGACGATCAAGAATAGAATCGACGATGCACTCGCCGTCAAGAGCGAGGCGGATGAAATCCAGAAGGCCCTCGATGGCGGGACGCTTGTCGCTCTCGCGGAGAAATATGCGGCAGAGGCTCAAAAAGGCGAATCGCCCGCTTCGCCAACGGTGGCGCCGGCAACGCAGGGAAACGAGCCTGTCGAGGAAGACATTCCGACATTTGGCCATGTCCCGACTTGGACGTATTGGAAATTTCTCGGTACGAAGAAATTTGCGCAGGAGGGAATGCTCGTTGACGATCCGGACATCCCAGACGAGCTGGATGCGGATTGGGACGGCAAGCGCAACAAGGGCTATGTGAAGGGACGCTGCAGGTATGACCGCGCCGTCGTGGCGATGTTCGAGCGTTCGTGGCTTGGCAAGGCTTTTGTCTGGAAGGTATCGGATCCCGAGCAACTGCAGGCGACGATCGAACTTGATTCGACCGAACTTTCGAGCGGACGCGACTCCGGCCCTCACGCCCGACTGGCGCTGCTCGATGCCGATCGCAAGGTCTTGAAGGCGGTTTCCGTTCCCCTGATGTCGAAGTCCGCGACTTTGCGCGTTGCCTATAACAAGGAGGAAAGCCTCTGTGCCTTGAACTGGAAGCAGGGCAAGGAAACGCAGATGCTTGCCCTTCCCGCAAAGGGTCCGTTCTATATCCTCCTCGGCATTTGCGTCCGCCAGCCCGGCGAAGAGTGCAATACCACCTTCTCGATCAAGTGAGTTCCCGGAGCCGCCTGCAATGAATCTCGGTTCCTGGATTCGCAATTTCTCCAAGTCCGAGGAAATCGCCGCGCTCGAACGGACTCTCGGTTATCGCTTCCACGATGTCTCGTTGCTCGAATCGGCGCTCGTCCACACGTCGTACAAGTTCGAGCATCAGTCGGTCAAGACGGACAACCAGCGTCTCGAGTTCCTTGGCGACGCGGTTCTTGGCCTTCTCGCCGCGGACTACCTCTACAACAACTGCGAGGAGATCGACGAAGGACGACTCACGATCCTTCGCTCGCAGGTCGCAAGCGGCAAGGCGCTTTCCGCCATCGCGCTGGAGATCGGGCTCGACAAATATCTCCGTCTTGGCAAGGGCGAGGAGCGTTCGGGCGGCAGGACGCGCCCGGGCAATCTTGAGGACGCGATGGAGGCGATTTTCGGCGCTGCCTGGGAAGATGGCGGATTGCGCGCCGTGGCAGGCATTTTCGAGACTGTGGTCCGTCCGCGCCTCGACATGGCGGATGCGCGTCGCATCGGCGGAGAAAGCATTTGGGCGGGGAACCCCAAAGGGCATCTCCAATCTATCGTCCAGGCCCGCTTCCACTGCAACGTCATCTACAACCTGCTGGAATCCGGCGGAACTGGCCATGCGCCAACGTTCTTGATCGAAGCCCGCGTTGACTGCGAGAATGGCCCGTCCGCTTCTGCGGTTGGCCCTTCAAAACGCAAGGCCGAGGCCGCGGCGGCGGAAAAGCTGATGGAGTTGCTGGATGAACTCTGCGACGGCGGGGATGTGCCGTCAAATGTCGGAAAGGGGCCCGCGGCAAATGACGACCCAGACGTTCACTGAAGAAGGTTTTTGGCTGAAGTCAAAAAGCGGCGCGCCGCTTTCTGCGTTCGTCCATCTTCCGCAAAATCCAATCGGCGCCGCGCTTGTCTGCAACGCCTTTGCGGAAGAGCGCAAGGGATGTCTCAAACCGCTGGTCGATTTTTCACGGCGTCTCGCCGCGGATGGAATCGCCGTCCTGCGCTTTGACTACTCGGGCTGCGGCGATTCAACCGGGATATTCGGCGAGGGCGGTCTCGATTCTTGGCGTGACGATATCGCCGTTGCGGCCGAAGCGCTTTCGAAACTCGCCCCGAACGGCGCGCCGCTTTTTTGGATTGGCGCCCGTGGCGGCGCAATGCTGATGCTGGATTGCGTGAACCGCGTTCCAGCCGGTTCCGCTCCATCCGCTCTCCTTTTCTGGGACCCTGTCGATGGCGCTTCGTTCATGAAGCAGCTTCTCCAGCGCAATCGCGTGAACACCATGATCGCCTACGGCAAGGCGAAGCTCTCTTCGTCCGAAATCGAAGCCGCCTGGCAGTCTGGCGAAAGCGTCGATCTCGATGGCTATCTTTTCCCCTCGAAACTCGTCTCCGATCTCCGGAATTTGGGGTGTGTCCCCATCTCGAAAACGGGGACAGACCCCGAAAATCTTCCCTCTGGGCTGGTCCTGAAATTGGGGACAGACCCTAAATCCGCCGATGCGATAATCGGGGTGTGTCCCCATTTTGAACAGCAGGCCGTCCGCCTTCCGCCGTTTTGGAATACAATCGGGCAGGTGGATGTGTCCAACTTGCTGGATATCAGCGAGAAATGGATTGTTGAAAAGGTCGGCAAATCGGGGTGTGTCCCCGCAATTTCGGTTGAAAAATCGGGGTGTGTCCCCGTTCTTGATGGGCTGGAACAGGTCGTGATCGAAGGACCGAAGGGCATTGTCCGAGGCATCTTGCAGATGCCCGCGGGGGATGTCCAGGGCGCGGTGCTGTTCCTCCATGGATGGTCTGGCGACAAGTCTGGTCCCCATGGTCTTTTCTCGATGGCGGCGGCGCGTTTGGCGGGGCAGGGGAAGGCCTGCTTGCGGATTGATTTCGGCGGACGCGGAGCGAGCGATGGCCTGGCTTCCGAGGCATCGATCGCACGCATGGCGGAAGAGGCTGGGAAAGCGCTCGCATTCCTCCGCAAGCGGACAGGCCAGGAGCATGTGACCGTTATCGCGCTTTGCTCCGGTTGCAAGGTCGCCATCACGCTTGCCGCCAATGAACCCTCCGTCGAAAGGCTTGTCCTTTGGTCAGCAGAATCGATGGGAAGCCTGCGCGATGGCGCGACAGGGTGGCGCAAGAAACGCGCCGCTTTGCTTGCGTATGCGAAGAAGCTGTGCCGTCCCGAAACTTGGAAGAAGATCATCAAACGCCAGGTGAAGGTCGATATGGTAGGCAAGGCGCTGACATCGCACGAGACTCGTTCGGCCGACGAAGCCCGCGCCGAGGACGCGACTCTTGCGCGCTTCTGCAAGTTCGGCGGGCGAATACTCTTTGTTTACGGCGGTTCCGATCCTGATGCCCCCGGGTCGTCGAAAGCGTATGCCAATTTCTGCCGTCGGAATCGTATCAATGCCGACCATCGTGAAATCCCAAATGCCGGCCACAGCTACTACGCTTCCGATTGGACGGAGTCGCTCCTCGCGATTACCTTTGACTGGCTTTCGAAATGAGCGGACGGGGTTGATTCCAGTCCATCCATGATAATCAAATGACAACCCTCACCATCACTGACCTGCCTCTCAAGGAAAGCCGCCGCGAGACCTTTCTCAACGGCGAGTTCTCCGTGCGTTCGCGATCCGGACTCCACCCTGTGGAGATCGCGTTGATCGAGTCGATGCCGAAGTACGCGCAGCGCAAGCGTCACCTTGTGACAGGCAATCGCACTGGCGTTCTTCCGCTTGCCCTTTCCGCTTTCCCCGGCGGACGCGAAATCGTCGCGCATGGCTTCGACATCCACCATGTCCGCGCCATCGCGCGCAACTTCTCGGAAAACGGCGCACCGGTTTCCCGCGATTTTCCCCGCGAACCATTCGCGATCGCCTGCGATGGAAATGGCGAAATCACGGGTGGCCGCCTGAATCTCAACTGTGGCCCGGCACTTCCCGACGGCCCATTCGACGTTGTCTGGATCATGGCTTCAGCGACCAACACTGCGGCGGAAGTCGTGCAGGAATGGTTCGAGCAGGCGCATGGCGTGCTTGCGGATGGCGGAATGTGCGTCGTGGCGACAGATGGACAGGTCGCATGGACGCAAGAGCAGATGAAGCGCGTATTCGGCAAGGTCTCGGCATTTCCACCATGCGGCGGCGCGCGCGTTCTCGCTGCGAAAAAGTCAGCGCCCATCCGCAAGCGACACGATTTCTCCGCCGCGTTCGAGGCATCTCTTCCCGATGGGCTTCCTCCGTTGGCGATGAAGACGATCCCTGGCGTTTTCGCGCACAGGCGTCCGGATGCTGGCGGCTTGGCGCTCGCCGAGGTGGCGCGCGACCGCGTAAAACCTGGCGATCGTCTGCTCGACCTTGGCTGCGGTTGCGGTCTGGTCGGACTTCTCCTTGCGCGTCACATCGGCGCGGAAGGGCGAGTTTCGCTTGTGGATTCCGATTCGCGCGCATTCGCTTGCACCGTTGCGAATGCGAAGGCGAATGGGTTGTTTGAGCGCTGCGAGGTCGTACTCAACGACGAAGGTTACGGTGGAGGGCCAGTCTTCGACGTTGTCGTGGGCAATCCACCCTATTATTCCGACTATTCGATCGCGGGGCGTTTCATCGCCGAGGCGGGTTATGTGCTCAAGCCAGGCGGGCTGGCGTTGATTGTCGCCCGCGACGCCCGCCGCCATGCCGAATTGCTCGAGGAATTCGTGGGGCCTGCAACGATTGAAAACCGTCGCGGTTATCAGGTTGCAATCGCCACGCGTCGCTCCAGGGACGACTGATGATTCTTTCCACGGAAGCCATAGCATTGCGGATACATCCGTTTTCCAACACCTCGCATATAGTGGCTTGGCTTTCGCCGCAGTATGGCCGTGTCGTGACATCGATCAAGGGCGCATGCAGGCCAAAGAGCTTCTTCCTTGGACAATACGATGTCGGCGCATCGTGCCAGTTGCTCTTCTACCGTCGCGATTCAAACGGGGTACATGCCGTGCGCGAATGCACGCCGGTCAAAATGCGTGAAGGCTTGCGGGAAGATTGGCGGCGCGCTGCTGCCGCAAGCTACGCATGCGATTTCGTCTCGCGGCTTGCGCAGCCGATGCTTGAGGCGGTTCAGCTTTTTGAATTGCTTGAAAAGACGCTCGATGCCTTTGCGGCGGGCGCGCCATCGCCGTCACAGGCGCTTCTTATGTTCGAGATGATGGCGCTTCGGGCAGTAGGCCTCTCGCCGAACCTGGAGGCTTGCGAGGGCTGCGCCGGCATGGGCGGGCGAGATTGCCGATTCGCCTTGAATGCGGGCCGTCCGGCTTGTCAGCGCACGCCGCCTGCGCCTGGCGAGCCAACTGTGATGGTGCCCGCTGGAGTCCTGCAGGCGCTACGTGATTTCGAGGAATCGCAGGGGAGGGGTGTTCCTCCATCGTGGAACGATCCCGTGATAGAACTTGGGTTGCGCCGTTTTCTCGGCGTGTTCATCGGGTGCCATCTCGATCTGCCGCCAGCCACTCGCCGCACTGCGTTCGAGTGGATTGAATTCAAGCCATGACCTGGCACCCTCGTTGATCAGCGAGTGGCAAGAACGGCGAGGAAGGCGTCGCCGACGGGACTTGAAAGCGCCTTGAAGTAGCCTTGCGCCTGGCGTATCTTGTCGCCATGGACGCATTGAAGGCCGAGAAGAAGGTTCCCCGCCGGCGTTGATTCGCCGCCTAGCACGCGGATACGTTCTTCCGGATGAAGCGAGTCAAATGAATAGCTCTTCGTATAGACGGGACGTTTTGCCGGCTTGACACGGAGCATGACCCCATTTTGTTTGACATCGATCACGACACCGCCTACCGAATCGTCGAGCAGTTTGAGCCAGATTTCATCGTCGATTCGCTTTTCGTATTTTGCGAGATACGATTTGGGGGCATCCGCATACGCCACGAAGATTCTTGCCATGTTGTAGGTTGTCAACGTTGCGCCAAGGGCGGGTTTACGTGCGAGTTCATCCTCGAACAGTGCCATTCCGCATGGCATTCCCTTGTCGCAGATTTCGAGGGCGACCCTGCGTAGGAGTTCATTGGACTCTTCTTCAAGTTGCTGCGTGCACTGCTCGGCCGGATTCATGCTGGCGAGTTCGCGGATAGCCTTGATTGGACGCGCGGCGTAAGCCGCATCTGATTCAGCCTTCCATTTTTCGACCTGTTCTTTACGCCAGGCTTTCGTTTCCTCGGAGCAGGGGCCGTCGTAGTTTTCGAAAAGATCAATGGCGCGATTGTAAAGCGCCCAATCCGCAAGATCTCCCGCGCGCGCATTTAGCGAGACGCGCGTACGGTCGATCTGGTACTGGTAGTCCTTTTCAAGTTCCTCGAGTTTTTTCCGCGCGATCTTGCGCACTTCGGCGCATCCGGCGGAATCGGCGACAACCTTGCGCATCATATCGACTGCGCCCTTCGCATCGTCGGGATTCTCGCGTATCCATACAATCGCGGCGCGATAGAGGCGCGCTTCATCGTTGTCGGGAAGCGTGACCGTCGTTGATGTCAAGGCAGGTTGGGTGTCCTCCGGGGCAGGGGGCGGAGGAGTCGCAACGGTTTTTGGCGACACGGGCGGTGTGTTGGAAACTACGGCGTTGGAGGTTTCGCTTCCTCCCATTGCGTCGATTGCATCGCGCTGGATTTCTTCCTGTGCGGAGTGCCGCCAGGACTTGTACGCCTTGAGTCCGAATACGGCGGCTGCGGAGATGATCAGCAAAACGATGACAAGACCAAGGGGGAAGCCGCGTTTTGTCCGGTGGACGCTCTTCAATGTTGGGATGTCGTGCGCGGTGGTCATGCTGGTGCGTTCTGGACAGCGCTCCATCGTGCTGAGGCCTTGTGCTAGCGGAAGCCCGTGAAGATTGCGGTGTGCGGCGACGGCCGCGATGTCCTTTGCGACAGATGCCCAGCTGTGGTGGCGGTTGCGGCGGTCTTTCGCCATCATCTTTTCAAGCAGCTGGCAGAACTGCGGCGAGATGGAAGAATCGATAGCCATCGCATCGGGGACAGTCCCCGACTGCTGAAGCGCCATTGTCTCCTCGTCGCCCTTCCCCTGGAAAAGCATCTTGCCTGTCGCGATGTGGTAGAGCGTGGCGCCAAGCGAATAGATGTCCGCGCGGCAGTCGAGATCCTGGTCGCCGCGCGCCTGTTCCGGCGACATGTATGCCGGCGTGCCAAGGATATCGACCTCGTTGACCTTGTGGCCGGAAAGGTTCATTCGCGCGAGGCCGAGGTCGGTGAGCTTGATAGTGCCGTCGCCATTGACCATTATATTGTCCGGCTTGATGTCGCAGTGGATCATGCCGTACTTCGTGTATGCGTAGTCGAGGGCGTCAACCACATACTCCGCAATCGTGATGGCCTGTTGTTCTCCGAGGCCCTGGCGCTTGCGGCGGAGCCATTCGCCGACTGTGTATCCCGTTACCAGCTCCATCGCGAAGTAGTGGAGGCCGTTGGAAGTGCCGGCTTCGAAAACCTGGACGATGCCGGGATGGCGCAGGCGGGCCGCCGAACGCGCCTCGTCGGTGAAGCGGCGGACATCATCGGCGTCGCGCGCAAGCGATTCGTCGAGGATCTTCACGGCGACGGGGCGGTCGAGGGAGATTTGGCGGGCCTGCCAGACGGTCGCCATGCCTCCCTTGCCGAGAACTTCGAGAATCTCGAAGCCGTCAATCTGTGGAACGCCGCTCACTTGCCTTGATGTCCATCGCCCTGGCACGAATTGCAGAGCATTACGCCAGCGCCGCCGCAGGCGCGGCATGGTTCGCCTTTCTTATCGACCTTTGCGCCCTTGCAGCTCTTGCACGCCAGGATGCCTTCGCCGTGACACGCGCGGCATTCGCCGGCGAGTCCGGACCCCTTGCAACTGCGGCACGCCATTCTACCGTCGCCCTTGCATTCGATGCAGGTGACGTGTCCGGATCCCTTGCATTCGGGGCATGGGGACTTGAGCGCCAGTTCCGTCTTTGGCGAAAGCGAGTTCGCATTCTTGCGCTCGACCATCCCCTGCTTGCAACCCTTGGCCTTGCACTGGGTGTGGCCGAGTCCCTTGCATGCCTTGCAGTCGGTGTCGTGGAATCCTCCGCATCCTCCGCATGTCTTGGGGCGCGCGCGGCGGACGGCCGCCATTTGCTCGACGGTGAGTTCCCATTCGGCGGGAATCCAGACGCGGCCGCACAGCGCCCTGCCGGAACCCTGTCGCATGATCCCGTATTCGTGGTTGCACTTGTTGGCCAGACCGGCAAGTTCATCCGCGCTTCGGATGGCGCGCACTTCGCCGAGCCCTGCGCATGCGGGGCATACGGAACCGCTGACTTCGCGGGTGGTGTCCTCGCCGCCCATCGCGTGCGCGACGAATGTGCGCTTGCCGGAGCCATTGCATGCGGGGCATGCGCGGCTGCCGATGACAATCGCATCGCGGCAACGGAGGATGGATTCGGCGAGGGTTTCGCCGGCCTTTGCCGTGCGCGGGTCGTCCTGCGCCAGTACAAGCAGCGCGAGCGCGTTCTCGTATGCCTGGAGTGCGAGCGCGGGTTGCTTTGCTTCTTCCTTGCGTCCGAATACCGCGTCTTCGCGGGCGGCCTCGAAAGCCTTTCCCGCGAGATCTTCGTCGGTGGCATTGTCCTGGGGCTTGTTCGCCTGGGGCTGCTCGGCGGACTGTTCCTCCGCAGTGGCGGGAAGCAGCGCGCCGCAATGTGTGCAACGCGCTTCGCCGTCATCGGCCTCATAGCCGCAGGCGGGACAGATCGTGAGCGCCAGCGAATCGATGACGATGGCGCATGCGGCGGCAATCAGGAAATTTCTTGCGGATGTCTTCATTTATTCTGCGCTTGGCTTGCCGAGAGTGATGAGGAAGAGCGTCGCGGAATCCGCTGTTGGTTCGACAACCGTATCGGGAGCGCATGCCGGGACGAGAAGCGATTCGCCGGCGTGGATGCTGGCGCCCGCGATCATTGCGGCGCCGTCCAGGCAGAAAACGCCGAGGAATGTCGTGGGGTCGGCGGGAATGGTCGTTGTTTCGCGGAGGTCGAGACGGCGCAAACGGAAGATTGGGCAGGAGAGAATCTCCGTCCATGCGTTTGCCCCATCGGCGACGGAAGGAAGGTTCCTGCGGAGTGTCGGGGTGGGAAGACCGGTGTCAACCGCTTGCAGACCCTGGTCAAGGTGGAGCTGGCGCGGCTTGCCATTTGCATCGACGCGTCCCCAGTCGCTCAGTCGGTATGTGGTGTCGGAGCTTTGCTGGATCTCGAAGATCAGGCACCCTTCGCAGATTGCATGGGCGAGGCCGCCCGGGATGAAGATCGAATCGCCGGGCTTGACTTCGAAGCGCGTGAGAAGCGGCTCGGCGGTGTTTGACTCGATCGCGGCGCGAAGCTCTGCCTTGTCCATTGGCGGCCAGCTCCAGCGCACGCCGGCGTAGATGCTCGCGCCAGGCGCGGCGCCAACGACATACCACATTTCCGTCTTTGGCTCGCCGCCGACTTCCTTCGCGGTCTGTTCGTTGGGATGGACCTGAAGGCTAAGGCGCTTCTGCGCATCGATCAGTTTGACCAAGAGCGGGAACTTCCTTGGATCGGGGGCGGAGGTGCCGATAAGGTCGCATCCGAATTCCTCGACAAGCTCCGTGAGCGGCTTTCCGGCGTATGGGCCTTCGGCGACAATGCCAGGGTGCGAAGGATGGCCGGAGATTTCCCATGACTCGGAGCAGACGGGAGGTAGGCCAGTGCGGTTGAACCTGCGTGCAATCTCACTGCCGCCCCAGAGCGCCTCGGCGTAGTAGGGTGTCAAGCGTAGCGGTGCATTGCAGATAGTGGACATCGTAGTCGGCCTTTCGCATTTACGGCATGAATCAAGCAAAACTCGTGCCTTGATAACAAAAAATCCGCCGACTGACGCCGGCGGATGAAATTGGCGGAGAGGGAGGGATTCGAACCCCCGGTGCCCTTGCGAGCACGCCTGATTTCGAGTCAGGTACAATCAACCAGGCTCTGCCACCTCTCCAGAGAACTGCATTAAGCAAACCCAATGCGCGGCAGACATTGTTTGGGGATGTTACCGAAACGCCCTTGGTTTTGCAAGTGGAATGTGATAGCAATCTTGTTATCCGCGGGAATATCGGGTATGCTATCCAACCATGGAACGCATCAGCGATCAACTAAACCAGCGCAATGCCTCGTTCGACAACAAGCTGCGCCCTTCGCGCTTTGCCGATTTCGTCGGGCAGGAGAAGGTGCGCGACCGTTTGCTCCTCGCGGTCGAGGCGGCGCGCCAGCGTGGCGACGTCCTTGACCACGTGCTCCTTTCCGGGCCGCCCGGCCTTGGCAAGACGACTCTCGCATTCATCCTCGCGGAGGCGATGGGCGTCCACATCCGCACCACTTCCGGTCCGGTGATCGACAAGCCGGGCGACTTGGCCGGTCTTCTCACGAGCCTCGAACCAGGCGACATCGTGTTCATCGATGAGATCCACCGCATGCAGCGATCGGTCGAGGAATACCTCTACTCCGCGATGGAGGATTTCGTGCTCGACATCATGATCGACCAGGGTCCGAACGCCAGGTCGGTACGCCTTGAGCTTCCGCATTTCACGCTTGTCGGGGCAACGACCCGCAGCGGTTTGATCTCGGCTCCGATGCGCTCGCGCTTCGGCCTTGTGAATCGTCTCGACTACTATCCCGCAGCGGAACTGTCCGAGATCGTGAAGAAATCCGCCGCGCGTCTCGACGTGGAAGTCGAGCAGGAAGGCGCGCTGGAGATTGCGAGTCGCTCGCGCGGCACTCCGCGAATCGCGAATAACCTGCTTCGCCGCGTCCGCGACTACGCGCAGGTCAAGGCCGGCAACCGCATCACGCGCGATGTCGCCGACCAGGCGCTTTCGATGCTTGAGATCGATCCGCGCGGACTCGATGAAATGGACATGCGCCTTCTCGAGACGATCGTCGTGAAATACGGCGGCGGGCCGGTCGGCGTTTCGACCCTCGCGGTGGCCGTCGGCGAAGAGCCCGACACCATCGAGGAGGTTTACGAGCCATACCTGATCCAGGAAGGATACATCGACCGCACTCCGCGCGGACGCATGGCGACGCCGCTGTCGCTGAAACTCTTCAACGCCGCGGGCTACCGCGTCGATGAACTTCCCCTCGGTTGATATGCGCCGCGCCAGACCAAAGACAATCGCGGCGTTCGCATTCGCGCTTCTTGTTTTCGTGTTCGCCTTCGCCGGCGCCAATGCGCTTGTAAAGTTCGAGTCCGCCGTCCGCAAGGCGGGAATCACGGGCTTTGTCGCGACGGACGAGGGGCTTCTCCTCACGAATTCCACAAAGTCGATTTTCCTGCCGCTTGGATCGCGCCAGCTGGCGACCGACAATTCCATCGTCTGGCTCCACGAGGCGCCAGAGCTTCCGTACAGGGCGACGTCGGGATGGAAGATGTCGCGCGTGGATCTCGACAGGGTGCTTCTCGCAATTCTTGCGCCGACACAGGGGCCGCCAGCCAAACTGCGCGTGGCGATCGACGCGGGGCACGGCGGGGATGACGGCGGAGCCTCGAGTTATGATGGGTCGATCCTCGAAAAGGACTTCACCCTCGACATGGCCTTCCGCCTCGGCAAGCTCCTCGAGGATGCGGGCATGGAGGTCTTCTACACGCGTACCAACGATGTCGCGCGGACGCTTTCGCAGCGTCCCGCCCTCGCAACGGCGAAAAAGGCCGATGTGTTCATAAGTCTCCATGCGAACAAGGCCGGGAACCATTCCGCCGCCGGATGCGAGACATACGTGATCCCGTGCACCGGATATTCCGCGACAGGCGGCGATAACGGAATGCCGACGAAATGGCGCTCAGGCAACAAGAACGATTTCCTGAACAATGTGCTCGCGTATCAGGTGCATCGCCGTTTGCCTGGACGTCGCAAGGGGCGCGACCGCGGCCTTCGCCGCGCGCGCTTCCAGGTTCTTCGCGAGGCGACTTGCCCGGCAATCCTCGTCGAATGCGGATTCCTCTCGAACACCGGCGACGTGAAGCGCCTGAAGAGCAATTGGTATCGCGGCATCTTCGCCCAGGCGATATGCGACGGCATCGTTGACTATGCGTCTCGCATTCCGTTGGAGAGTCGCCGAACGGAGCCTCCACCTAAAGTCGAGGCATCGTCGGACGTCGCGTACACCGTGAAACCCGATGCGCCTGCGAAGGTCGAAGAGGGAAGCCGCCAATCTGCGCCGACTCCGCAACCTTCCAGAAACGATGTGAAGGCGGAAGCGGAACCTGAGGCAGAACCAGCGAAGGAGGAGCGGAAGATGGAAGCCGAATCGATTGTGAAGCCTGGGGATTGGCGCGATCTTGACGCTGGCGTGAAGCTCCCCGCATCTGGCTATTGCGATCAGCCGTATGTCGTGAAGACAGACGATGGTGCCTGGCTGTGCTGTCTTACCACCGGTCCTGGCGAAGAGGGCGAGCGCGGGCAACATGTCGTCACCATGCGCAGCATGGACATGGGTCAGACATGGACCGACATTGTTTCCGTCGAGCCTGATGAGCCTCGCGAAAATTCATACGCCGTGTTGCTGAAGGGGCGGGGGAATCGCATCTTTATCTTCTACAACTTCAATGGCGACAATGTCCGCGAGGTCAAGCGCCACGATGGCAATGGCGTGTTCACGCGCGTCGATAGCCTGGGTCACTTTGTCTTCAAGTATTCCGACGATGGCGGCAAGTCCTGGTCTGCCGAGCGCTACGACATCCCAGTGCGCAAATTCAAGTGCGACCGCGAGAATGCGTACGAGGGCGAGCTTTGCTTCTTTTGGAATGTCGGCCGCGCATTTGCAATCGATGGCGTCGCTTATGTCCCGCTGATAAAGATCGGCAAGATGGGGGCCGGGTTCTTCGAGCAGACAGAGGGGTCGCTTCTGTGCAGCCAGGATATCTTGTCGGCCGACGATCCGTCGAAGGCAACCTGGGAAACGCTTCCCAATGGCGACTACGGTCTTCGCGCGCCGAAGAATGGCGGGCCGATTTCCGAGGAGCAAAGCTATTCGGTTCTCTCGGATGGTTCGCTCTATGCGACCTGGCGCACGCTTGGAGGATATGCGGCCGAAGCGTACAGCCGTGACGGCGGTCACAAGTGGACGTCGCCGCGCTGGCGTTCTTTCGCGGATGGACGTCCCATGAAGCATCCGCGTGCCGCCGCGTTTGCCTGGCGTCGCGAGAACGGTCGCTATCTCTGCTGGTTCCACAATCACGGTGGCACACAGCAGGCGATGCGCAAGGACAACAGCGAAGGATATGCCTATCAGGGTCGCAACCCGGTCTGGGTTTGTGTTGGCGAAGAGATCGCAGGCAAGGGCGGCAGGGAAATCGCATGGTCGCAACCCGAGATTCTCCTCTACGATACCGATGTCTCCGCGCGCATAAGCTATCCTGATCTCATCGAGGAAGGCGAACGCATCTTCATCACTGAAACGCAGAAGACCACGGCCCGCATCCACGAAATCCCCGCGGATTTCCTACAGGCGATGGACGAGGCGCTTTCCCTTTCGCTCAAGACCGCGACCGAATCTGGCCCTGCTCTTGCCGCGCTCGCCGACGAGGCGCCCTTGCTTGCGGGGACAGGCCATGGCAAAGTCGGAATGCCGAGGATCGAATCGAAGTCGCTTTCGATCGCGGTGCGTGTCGATCCATCGAAATGCAAGCCTGGCGATGTCCTTCTTTCAAACCGCGAAGGGGTGGGGCATGGATTTGCCCTCAAGATGTCAAACACGCTCAATGCGGTTGCGATTTCTTTCCGCGATGGCGAAAGGGACTTCACGTTGCAAAGCGATGGACTGCCAAAAAACGGCGCGCCGTTTTTTGCCGTGGTGAACATCGATGCCGGCCCGAAGGTCGTGAGCTTCAGCATCGACGGACGCTTCTGCGATGGCGGCGAAGAAGTCGAATACGGTTGGAAGCGCTATGCGTCCGATTCGATTGACTTCAATGGCGCATCCGAGCTCGAGGTCGGGGAAGGCGTCCAATACTTTGCGATCCGTCCGCGCGTGATGCTTACGGCGGAAGCGGTGTTTTGGAAAAATGCGCTTTAACCGAAGCCGCCCAGATGTTAACATAGTCTTTCACAATTCAACTTCATCGGCCTATGTTTACTTACAAGACACAAGGTACCTGCTCCTCGCAGATCGATTTTGACGTCCAGGATGGCGTGCTTACGTACTGCAAGTTCCATGGAGGTTGCGCCGGCAACACTGTCGGCGTCGCGAAACTCGCGGTCGGTCGGAGGGTCGATGAGGTTATAGCGTTGCTGCGTGGCATCCCCTGCCACGACGGGACCTCCTGCCCCGATCAGCTCGCACGCGCCCTGGAGCAGTGGCGCTCGCGCCTGGCGTAGGCCGCCACGCGCGAAAGGACCCCCCGCGGGTATGGCCCATTACCGCGCCCGCCAAGTATGATACACCTCGATTCGCACGTTCACCTCTACGACTTCTACAATCTCGATCGCCTCTGCGACTCCCTTCTGAAAAACGCGGGGGCCGAGGCCACTCCGGCCATGTTCCTCGCGGACCGCGATGGACAGCGCACATTCGATGAATGGTCGAAGGCCGCGATCGACGGCAAGCCGATAAAAGGGACGTCACGGTGGCGTCCGATTTCCAAGCCAGACGATACATCGGTTGTCCTTGGAAACGGCACTGATGAAATCTATGTTTTCGCGGCGCGCCAGATCGCTGCGAACGAGCGAATCGAGGTCCTGGGGCTTTTCACTTCCGCGCCGATTCCCGACGGGCTCCCGCTTGCCGATTCGATTGCGCGCATCCGCGATGCTGGCGGCATTCCCATGCTTGCATGGGGCGTCGGCAAATGGCTTTTCAAGCGCGAGGCGATCGTGCGGGACATAATTGATTCCGCCGATCCCGATTCGCTTTTCATCGGCGACTCGGCGTTGCGCCCACGCTTCTGGGGAACGCCCGTGCCGATGCGCGCGGCGCGCAAACGCGGGATGCGAGTGCTCTGCGGTTCCGATCCGCTACCACGCAGGGGCGATGAATCGCGCGCGGGCTCGTATGCTTCGCTCATCCGCGGCAACCTCAATCCCGAATCGCCGTCGGAAAGCCTGCGCGATCTGCTGATGTATCCGCCGACATCGTTGCGCAGGGCGGGACGCCGCCTTAGCATTTTGTCGTTCCTGGCGAGGGTGAAATGACACTCCGCTCTTATCCCATGGCAATCGCGGCGCGCTGGGGCAGCGCGCCCTACCGCCTGCCGGGCGGGATGTGGGTTCGGAGAGGTAGGGCGGTTTGCCCCAAACCGCCGCCGATGGAATGATGATGAACATTACTGATGCCGCTACGCTTCTGCTTTCCGCCGATGTCGATGTCCTCGTCGCCGGCGGTGGCCCCGCCGGTGTTTGCGCGGCGCTGGCCGCTGCGCGGACGGGTGCCTCGACGCTTGTGGTCGAGCAATTCAACTGCCTTGGCGGCGTCGCGTGTTCCGGCGGACACGGCCACATCTCGATCTTCAATGCCAACGGCACGGACACACGAGTCGTTGGCGGCATCCCGTACGAAATCGCGACGCGCCTCTATGCCGATGAACACGCGGCCCGCATGGAGCCAATCGGCATTTGGTTCGAGGTCGAAAAACTCAAGTTCCTCCTTGAGAAGATGGCGCTCGAATCGAAGGTGAAGCTCCTCTATCACACCTTCCTTTGCGAAGCGGTGATGGATGGGGATCGCATCGTTGGCGCTGTCGTCCAGAACAAGGACGGCCGTTCCTGGATTCGCGCGAAGCGCGTGATCGACTGCACGGGCGATGCGGATGTGGCGGCTTCCGCGGGTGCGCAGTTTGAGTTCGGACGAGATGGCGATGGCCATTGCCAGCCGCTCACGCTCATGTTCACGGTTGGCGGCGTCGATTGGGAAACGGTGCGCCGCTGCCGTCCAAGCTACGAAATGCGCGAGATATGGGCACTCGCCCAGCGCAATGGCGACATGGAACCCTTCCAGTCGAAGATCATGGGATTCTGGTGGACGCCCACGCGCGGCGACCAGGTGTGCGTGAACTTTACCCACGTCACGGGACGCAACGGGACGAGTGCTGAGGATCTAACGTTTGCGACGATCGAGGCGCGGCGTCAGGCATTCCAGATGATCGATGTCTTCCGCAAGTACGTGAAGGGCATGGAAAATTGCTACATGGTCTCGACGCCCGCGTCGGTGGGCGTTCGCGAGACGCGCCGCATTGTCGGCGACATCGTGCTTACCGAGTTCGACGTGCGCTCTGAACGCGAGTGGCGGGATTCCATCGGCTATGGCGCGTTTTTCATCGACATCCACAACATCGACGGTCCGGGCATGGATCGCGACGAGTGGCATCCTGCAAAGGGTTTCCACTACCAGATCCCGTATTCGATCATGCTGCCGAAGAAGATCGACGGGCTGCTTGTCGCAGGACGCTGCGTATCCGTGACGCATGTCGCGCTAGGCTCGCTACGAGTGATGGCGCAATGTGGCGTGATGGGCGAAGCTGCGGGCCTCGCCGCCGCGCTTTCGCTTTCGAAGGATTGCATGCCCCGCGACATTGATATCGCAACATTGCAATCGCGGCTGCGCACCGGCGGGGCTATAATCGACGAATCCGACATCCATCGCGTGAACGCCGAATGGCCTTGGGCCTTCCCGCGCGATGCGAAGCGCCAGGGGTGATTCCGCCCATCTTAATTTCCGAAAACAGACAATGCGCCATTCAAATCGCAAAAGCATTCGAACAATCGTCTGGTGTCTTGTCGCCATCGCAATCATCATGCTCGCCGTGGCATTCCCGGCGGGGTGGGGCGCGTGGTGCGCGACACGCATCGTGCGATCCCTTCTTTCCGAGTATGGCATCACTTGCGAAAAGGTCGATTGGATATCGCCCTTTGCGCTAGAGGCGCATGGCTTCGAGTTCCCAGACAAGCCTGGCAACATGCGGTTGAAGCGCGTGATTGCGAGCTTTTCGCCTAAGATGCTCATCAGCGAGAAGCGGGTGAAATCGCTTGATGCGAGTGAATTTTCCTGCGACATCTCCGACCAGCTCAAACCGCCAGCGGACGGTTTGTTCGTCCGCAAGACGATTCTCGCGGATGCCCATTTGCGCGCTTCCGCCGATATCGATGAGGGCATGATACTTTCAGTCGATGGCGATGCCCTCGATTGGACATTGCGTGGAAGTGGCGTCGTGCGCGTGGCCATGACGAATGGCTTCGAGCTTTCGTGCAATGGCCGAGCCTCGTTGCGCAGTACGCCGTGGGCCGCCACATTCGGCTTCGTCGCCACGACGAACGGATGGGACGCGACGCTTGAAATGCCGCTCACCCAGTTCTCCGAGACAACGCCTGTCATCTCGGAGATCCTCGGCCGCATCCCCGACATGGCGGTGAAAGACCTCGCATTCGAAGGCGGAGTATCGGCGACTGCTTCCGCGCGTATGACGATGGATTGCCCATTGCCGTTGTGGGAGGCTTCCGCCGGCGTCACCAATCTCACCGCTTCATGCTCGACTGTTTCGGATGCCCCGGTCACTATCGGCGGCGCAATGATGAAGGCCCGCATATCAGGCATTGCGGACCATTGGGACATGGCGCCGTCGATGCCGTTCATCGAAAGCGCAACGGTCGCCGGCTTCAGGCTGGATCGAATCTGGGGAATGCTCTGCATCGATCCAACGGGCGTGCTCGTCACGGAAAGCGCGGCAAAATTCTGCGATGGCGATGTCCGAGTCTATGCGCTCCGCCTGAACGCGGCGAGCATGGATGCGGGATTTACGCTCTTGCTCGACAATATCGATGCCGGCGCATTTCTCTCTTCGCTGCCAGACTTCCATGGCACGGCCACGGGCAAACTCCATGGCAAGATCCCGCTCGCGATCCGTCATGGCGAAACCCTGCGATTTAGGAATGCGTACCTCTATTCCGCGCCTGGCGACATCGGCAAGATACGGATCGACGATGCGGCTCCAATCACGTCGAACCTCGCGGCGACGGGCGCGCTCTCGGAATCCGATTGCAGCAATCTCGCCCGCGCACTTGCGGATCTCGACTACGATGTGCTGAGGTTGGAGTTGACACGGGACGGGAAAGAGAACGATACTCTCTCTGTCCGCGTCGAAGGCACTTCAACCCAGGGCAAGACCACCGTGCCGGTAAAACTCAACATCGGGTTTCATGGCGCGATCGAGAAACTGGTCAACGTGGCGATAGAGACGACCGCCAGCGCCAAGAAATAGGAGAATGCAAATGAAGACAATCTATTTTATGCTTGCCGCCGCAGTTTGCGCCGCCGCCGGTTGCATACATGTGAAGACGGAAAACGAAATCAAGCCAATCCACATTACGATGGACGTGAACGTCAAGGTCGATAATGCCCTCAACGACAAGTTCGCCGACGAACGCAAGCCACAGCCGAATGGCGATTTCGCCAAGATCAAGGACATGCTCGGCCGCCATGTCGCCGGCATTGATTCAAATGGCCAGCTCGTCGCGCGCGATGGTGCGACCGATGGCGACAAGCTCGACATCCATGACGCAAATGCGCGCTACAACCGCCGCCTTGCGGAAGTCGCAACCGAGACGGGCGTCGCGATCGAGGCTGTCAAGGCGCGCCGCGCCGCCCAGATGATCGAACGCATCCCTGAAGGCAGTGGCGTCTGGTACCAGGCTGCCGACGGCAACTGGAAGCAAAAGTAGCCTTGCGTATCCGTTGTCTCAACTTGGCATAATCTCTGCTTCCCTTCCTTGCATAAAAGGAGATTCCCAGATGGGCAAGCAGAACGATGACATCAAGGTTGATTTGGAACTCGTTAAAGAGGCGCAGGCGGCACGAGACCGCGTCGTTTCCGAGATACGCAAGGTGATCGTCGGCCAGGCAGACTTGGTTGACAAGGTTCTCGTCGCCATGTGCGCCGGCGGCCATGTCCTCCTGGTCGGTGTGCCGGGTCTCGCCAAGACGCTTCTCGTGAGCACGCTCGCGAAGACGCTCTCGATGAAATTCAAGCGCATCCAGTTCACGCCTGACATGATGCCTTCGGACATCACAGGCACGGAAGTGCTCGAGGAGAACCGCGACAGCGGCAAGAAGGAGTTCACCTTCGTCCAGGGCCCGGTCTTCACGAATCTCCTGCTTGCGGACGAAATCAACCGTACTCCTCCGAAGACGCAGGCCGCGCTTCTCGAGGCGATGCAGGAGCGCCATGTCACGGTCGGCAAGAAGACCTACGCGCTCGAAGAACCCTTCATGGTCATGGCGACCCAGAACCCCATCGAACAGGAAGGCACATACCCGCTTCCCGAGGCCCAGCTCGACCGCTTCATGTTCAACCTCTGGGTCGATTATCCGACCGCCGAAGAGTTCAAGGACATCGTCCGCAGTACCACAGCAGGTGGCCTCGCGGAGCCTGAACCAGTAATCAATGGCGAGGATGTCCTCCGTCTCCGCCGTGCCGTCCGCATGATTCCTATCAGCGACCATGTGCTCGACTACATCGTCCGCCTCGTAACTGCGACTCACATCAACGATCCCGCCGCGCCCGAATACGCGAAGAAGTACCTCGACTGGGGCGCAGGCCCGCGCGCGGGACAGTACCTGAGTCTCGGCGCGAAGAGCCGCGCGCTCCTTCGCGGCAGCATGCAGGCAACCGTGGAGGACGTGCGTTTTGTGGCCCATGCAGTGCTCCGCCACCGCATCGTCGCCAACTTCACGGCTATCGCCGATGGCGTCACGACCGACAAGGTTGTTGACGAACTCCTCAAGATCGTGCCCGAAAAGGCGTAACTCGACTGGGGCGAAAAAACGGCGCGCCGCGAAATCCGCCGCGCCGCGCATAGCCCGCGAAGGCGACAATGCCAGCACCATCTCGTCCACTTCGATTCCTCGATCCCGAAACGCTGCGCTCGCTGCGTTCGATAGAGCTGCGTTCCCGCCTCCTCGTCGAAGGCATGTACGCATCACGCCACCGCTGCCCGGCATACGGCTTCAGCGTCGAGTTCAAGGACTACCGCGAATACGCCCGTGGCGATGAGCCACGCTCGATCGACTGGAAGCTTCTCGCGCGCACGGAACGCCTGTATGTCCGCCGATTCGAGATGGAATCGGACATGCGTGTCATCACCGCGCTCGACGTTTCCGCCTCGATGGGCTACAAGTCGCCCAACACCATGCGTCTCACGAAATTCGAGTTCGGATGCTATCTCGCCTCCGCGCTCGCCTACCTCGCCGCGCGCCAGCAGGACGCCGCAGGGCTTGTCGCCTTCGACGAGGACTTCCGCACTTTCATCCCGCCACGCCAGGGACAGCGCCACCTCTACGCGCTTCTTTCGGGCATGGCGAATCTCGAGCCCGCCGGGAAAACCGACCTTCCCGCCGTTCTCCGCAAACTAGCGCTCCGTCTCGACTCCCGCGGCATGGTCGTGTTGATCAGCGATTTCCATGGTCCCGAAGAGCGCGTCGCGGACGGCATCCGCCAACTTTCGGCGCGCGGCCACGACGTGATAGTCTTCCACATCCTCGATACCGACGAAGAGGAATTCCCCTTTCAGGCGCTCACACGCTTCCGCGACCTTGAAACGGGCGACGAAGTAATGTGCGACCCGCTTCGCCAGGGCAAGCAGTACCGCAAGAAGGTCGCCGACTTCCGCGCCGCGATCCGCTCCGCCTGCCTCTCCGCTGGTGCTGACTACCTCCCGCTCACCACTTCCGCCCACATCGAAACCGTCCTCCGCGACTACCTCCTCTACCGTCGCCAATTCGCCTAGGCTTCAATCACGAGTTTTGCGGTGGCAGCCCTTGTCTGCCACCATGACAACCATGAATCTTCTCTTCCCTTCCATGCTTTTCGGCTTGCTCGGCCTCGCGATTCCGGTTGCGCTGCACCTGATCGCGCGCCATCGCTTTCCGATGCACGACTTTCCCAGCATCCGTCTGCTTGGACAGGAACGACGGAACAATGTCTTCGCGTGGAAGCTCGTCGATCCACTCCAGCTTATACTCCGTCTCGCAGTTCTGCTGATCGCGGTTCTCGCAATGGCGCGCATCTTCATGCCTGGGATCGGCTCCCGCCCCGCCCCGCGCAATGTGATTGTCGCGCTCGACGCCTCCGCCAGCATGGGGCGCGCCGCGCCATCAGGCTCGAACCCCGATGACGCGACAGTATTCGACGTGGCAGTGCGCGAAGCCGCTGAATTGCTTCGCGATATCCCGCCCCCCGGACAAGCCACACTGCTCGTGGCTGGCGACGACCTGCGCGTGATGCGACATGTCGAGGACGACCCTGCGGCGCTCCGCAAGTTCCTCCGCGAGGTCCGTCCGTGCAGCGGCACGGGCGTCGGCATGGTGCGTGCCGTGGCCGAAGCCTGCGCCCTCCTGCGCGGACGCCATGAAGCGCATTCGCAAATCATCATTATCGGCGACGGCCATGCCTCC
This sequence comes from Kiritimatiellia bacterium, assembly GCA_045627705.1. Classification (GTDB taxonomy): domain Bacteria; phylum Verrucomicrobiota; class Kiritimatiellia; order RFP12; family JBMNHG01; genus JBMNHG01. The sequence goes on from JAZQOE010000056.1 coordinate 24,898, forward strand.
TCGTTTGAAACCCGCGCCGCAGCCGATATCGCGGAAATCGAATCCGCCCGCGCCGCGCTTGGCGACAGTCTTGAGATCCGTCTCCTCGATGTCTCCGGTTCAGATTCCGACAACGTAGCAGTCGCATCCGCGAACCTGCGCGGCGGCACCGTCCGCATGGGCGGCGACGCCCATATCCTCGCCCGCGTCGAAAACCACGGAACAAACGCGGTCCAAACGCAGCTTCGCCTCGACGTGCTCGGGCGCGAAGCCCCCGCGCTTCCGCCCGTTGAACTCACGCCAGGCGGTTCCGCCGTCATAGACCTCGCGACGCCCGTAAGCCGTGCCGCGAGCGGTTTCGCGGATGTCTCGCTCCGTTCCGGCGACGCCTACCCCGCTGACGACCGCGTCATGCTGCCATTCCAGGTAACAGACCCCACACGCGTGCTGCTCGTTCATGACACCACGCCGCCGGAGTCTTCCGCATTCGACAAGCTTGGCTCCGCTTCGCCAGACGCCATTCAGGGCGGTGAAGAGGATTCGCGCATCGATGGCGCCCGCATCCTCCGTTTCGTACTCAATCCCGCCCGCGAGAGCGGAGGCGCGGCATCGACCGGCATCGACACTACGATGGTCACGCCCGAGGCATTCCAGACGCAGCCGCTAAGCAAATTCGATCTCGTCGTGCTATACGATGTCGATACACTCCCAGAAGCCGCGATCCAAGACCTTGAAGGTTTCGTGCGCCAGGGCAAATCGCTCCTCTGCTTCGCATCTGCGCAGTGCAACCCCGTCCGCTTCAACCGCAACTTCGCCACGCTTCTTCCTGCCGACATCGGCAACGAGCGCCCCATCAAGGCACCAATCGGCATCGATACATCCGCTCTCGCACACCCCGCCGTTTCGGTCTTTTCCGATCGCGGACGCGGCGATCTCGGCTCCTTCCGCTTCCTAGCGATTCGCGATTTGACGCCTCGCGACGGCGCACAGACTGTCTTCAAGGCGGAAGACGGCGCACCGCTTATGGTTGAGGGCGCACTCGATTTTGGGCGTGTCGCGGTATGCTCCTTCGGCCTTGAGCTCGACCGCGGCACAATCGCGCGTTCCCGCGCCTTCCCCGTGTTGATGTGGCGCATCATCGACGACCTTTCCGGACGACTCCGCGTGAAGTCCCCAGACGTGCTTGTTGCAGGACGCCCCGCAGTGCTCGATGCCGCCGAGCCCGCCTTCGCCTTCGAGACATCGCTCGAACTCGCAGATGCCTCGCCGACCCAGACAGTCCACCGCGCGATGGAAATCACGCCCGACCGCACAGTGCTCGTTACGACAACACCCGAACCTCTCGAGGTCGGCGCCTACAGGCTGCGCAAGGCTACAGCCCTCGGCGACGAAGCCGCGGCCTGGGGATACAGCCGCGGCATCGTCGTGAACCCCGATCCACGTGAAAGCCTTACCTCCGCGATTGCTGATGCCGACCTCGCGGCGATATTCGGCGATGGAGCATCGCGCGTGTCGATTGAAGACCGCGAAAACGGCGCGCCTCGCGGAGTCGAGCTTTATCTCCCGTTGCTGACGTTGCTCTTCGCCGCCTTCCTTGCCGAGGCAATCTGCAGCTGGTTCTTCAGCGCCAAGCGCGAAAAGGCCCGCCGCCAGAATTCAGCGATCGCGTGATTTCCCCACGAAGCGCAAGACAGCGCCTCCGGCATGTCCCATTTGCCTTGCAAATATCCCCGCAAACAATTACGATTCAAGCACTGCTTGAATGGTTCAGCAACCCGATACGGAGACGATACATGAAATTCATGCCGGTAGTTTTCACGACAACACTCGCCGCAGTATCAGCGGCCCTTGCCGTTACATTTGACGAGGGCGATCATCTTCTCGCCGCCGATGGCGACACCCCGCTCTGGAGCGTAAAGGGCACCGCCTATTCCGCCGATGTCTCCGCAGATGGATCGCTTTCGCTTTCCGCCGGCAAAGGCATGCTCCTGAAATCGCTGATGGCAATGCGCGGCCACGAGCGCATGACGCTCGGCAACATCTCGCGCGATGGCGACTCCCTCACACTCCTCGAAGGCAAGCCGACGGAAGGCCTGGACGCACTCGACGACCTCGGTGGCGACGCCCCGGCACCCGCCGCGAACACCCCCGGCGTGAAGCTCACCTTCAAGGACGGCTCAATCGATGTCGAACCGTTGGGCGGCGCCAGCACGCAGTTCATGCTCTGCTTCGGAATCGGCGATGACGCCATCGGCGTGAGCAACATTCTCATGAACATCGAAGACGCCCTTCCCACCACCCGCTTCGCCGAAGGCCACATCTTCTCGTTCTACGAGCGCATCGGCAATTGCTGGCCGGACGTCGCGCTTCTCGGCGCCGATGGCGCAAGTTGCACCCTCCACGGCATCGACGGCATCAGGCCGGTCAGGGATTTCCGCATCTTCCCGCAGGAAGTCGCCGACGCGCTTCCAAACGGCCTCGCCGCAATCAACATCAACAAGGACAGCAAGCCATTCGCCATTGACCTCGCCGCCGCTCCCGCGAAGGCCGTCTTGCGTTCCCCTGTCCCAGCCTGCTCCGCGCGCCCGATCCACACCTATGGTCTATATCCCGCCAATGAACCCGCGCGATTCATCCTGCAGTTCCCACAGGATGCACCGTCTGGCAAGTACCGCCTCGAATGGTCGATGGTCGATCACATCCAGCGTCCGCTAGGAACAGGTTCAACGACCTTCGAACTTGATGGCTCGTCGAATGATGTCACTGTCGATCTCGTCCCGGCAGATGCCGATCCCGGCTATGTCTATGCCCAGGCATGGCTCTCCCTCGACGGCAAGCCTTCCGCCCGCCGCTACATGAACTTCGAGTTCGGCCGCTGCAATTTCGAAAACGACCTCCTCGACAAGTTCCCGCCGTGGGACATCAACGGCGAAGTCTATCTGATGAACCTCCTCGGCTTCCGCGGCATCCGTCTCCAGGCCAGTCTGCCAAGCATCTGGCTCGAATTCCGCGACAAGGACAATCCAGAGACTATCGACTGGGCCGCATTCAAGTCGAAGTGGCAGGATCTCCTCGCCTATTGCGACATGGGTTCGATCAAACGCCCGATGATGATCATGGAAGGCCCCGGCGCCGGTGACCTCGAGAAATACTTCAAGGAAACATACGGCAAGGATAACCCGGAAGCCGCTACGGCAGACGCTACACCCGATATCGACCTCGACGGCGATGCCGCAAAGGCCGACCCCGACAAGGTCTGGAGGGACAAGCAGTCCGAAGTCATGTCGCGCTGGTATCGCGAATTCGGCGCCGCCGCCCAGGAACTCGACCTCCTCTGGTGGGAGCCTTGGAACGAGCCCGACCTCCAGATGCCCCACGAAAAGTACATCGATACCATCCTCAAGCCGATTTACGACAACTTCAAGGCCGGCGGCCCCAAGATCAACTTCCTCGGCGGCAGCTGCTGCGGGCTCGAAAAGCAGCCCTGGGTGGACCGTCTCTTCCAGCTCGACGAAGAAGGCCGCCACTTCGACGGCATCTCCTTCCACCCCTACACCGGCGTCGGCTTCCAGCGCATCTACCGCATGCATCTCGACAAGTGGTGGAAACTCTACGCCGCCCACAATGACGATCCGAAGCAGGGCATCTTCATGACCGAGGCCGCCAACCATCGCGGCTGGGGCTACAATATCTACACCTACGACCGCTTCGGCGGACGCCGCGAAAGCCATGCCCACACCGGCCTCCACATGATGCTCAACGCCGAGGCATTCGGCATTCCTCGTCAGAAGGTTTATATCTTCTACGCCTGCGAACACGGCTACAACGACTTCTTCCTCGTGCGCCGCGATAGCCCGACGCCCTCCGCGATCGCCTTCCAGGTCATGAATGCGGCGCTCGGCGAATCGGTCTTTGAAAAAGAGATTCCGCTCCCCGGCCACGACCACTTCTTCCAGCGCTTCCGCGGCGATGGCCGTACAGTCGCCGCCATGTTCACCGCCGGTGACACCATTACCGTCAAAGTCGCGACCGATGCCGACTCTCTCACCCTCACCGACTGCATGGGCGTGAAGAAGACCCTCAAGCCCGCCAAGGGTATCGTCGAAGTGACCTTCGACAACTTCCCCGTTTTCCTCACAGCCCCCGATGGCGCGAAACTCGACCCCATCTACGACGGCCTAGAAGTCAAGCCCAACATCGCGCTCAACGCGCTTGGCGCCAAGGCCTCGACCGAAGTCGCGAAGGATCCAGGCAGCCCCGAAATCGACGTGATCCTCGATGGCGATTGGTCGGGCTTCATCGGCGGTTGCTGGAACGAGCATCCCGATGGCGCGGGTCCTGACGGCGCGGGTGTCTTCCCCGACACATTCGAAATCGCCCTCCCTGAAGCGAAGGTGATTGATTCCGTCACCATCTACCACAATTACGGCGCGTGGGAGCGCACGCTGCGTGACTTCGACATCGAAGCCCGTGTGAACGACACGTGGAAGAAGGTCGCGGAAATGCGCGGCAACTTCTATGCCGAGGTCACCACCCACGACTTCCCGGCCGTCAAGACCGACTGCGTGCGCCTTGTGGTTACGGGCGTCAATCGCTGCCTCTTCGAGACGATCCCGTGGATCAAGGAGCAGACGTCGCTTCGCGCGATCGAGGTGCATTCCGTGGCCGAGCGTCCTGCGCAGGCCTTCTTTGTGGATCCAGTGCTCGACAAGCCGGAAGTCGCAAATGGCGGAACGCTCGAGCTTGAATATCGCCTTGTGAATGCGACTGCAAAGGCGGTCAAGGGCGAAATCGCCTTCACGCTTCCCGAAGGTTGGAGCGCCGAACCTGTCGCGGTCGAGATTCCCGCAAATGGTGACAAGACCGTCAAGGCATCGTTCACCGTTGGCGGCAATGGCGGACGCGCCACAGTCGTCGCCGGACTCAACGATGCCACTGGCAACCTCGTTTCGAGCGACTACGACGTTCGCATCGTCGAAGTCAAGTAATTGAAAACGATTGAGAATTCGCGATTCATGGTTTATCCTATCGCGAATTCTTTTCGCCCCAGTAGCTCAGCTGGATAGAGCAGCGGATTTCTAATCCGCGGGTCGCAGGTCCGAATCCTGTCTGGGGCGCCATTCGGCGGTAGTGTACGATTCTTTCTGTAAATTCCTTTTGAGGCGCCATGGTGTAAAATCAAGTCGTCTCTACCATGAAAAAGCAAATGACAACTTTCAATAGTATCGCCAGCATTCTCTTTGCCTTGGCGGTTGCAGTCTTCCCTTGCGTCACGATGGCGCAGGATTCCGGCGGGATTGTCCGCGAGATAACGGTTCGCCACTTGGATGAGCTCCCCGCAGACCACGGCTATGTTCTCGCGC
>JAZQOE010000057.1:0-31713 GCA_045627705.1 Kiritimatiellia bacterium
GTCCGTTCGTCTGGGCGGCCCTGGTCACCACGGTGAACTTCTCCTCGCGCGACACGCCGTCGAACGTGCCTGCGGCGAAGCGGGAGCCATAGCGCGCGATGAAATCGTCGAGCATGGCGTTCATGTAGTTCGCGAACTTCGCCTCGAGTCCATCGCCTCCCACGCCGCCGACCTTCGAGAAATCGAGCGCCAGCACCAGATACCTGTTGCGGTTCGGCGTGGGATTCGCGGCGACGGCGAGGCCGCCGAAGTACCCTTCGAAATTGTCCTTCTCGTTCAGGTCGTAGTAGTACCTGAGCATATCGACCATGAGCGACTTGCCGAAGCGGCGCGGGCGCACGAAGAAGACAAAGCGCCCAGCCGACTCGATCCGGTCGATGTAGGCAGTCTTGTCAACGTAGTAAAGACCCTCGTTCCGGATTGTCCTGAAATCCGAAACGCCGTAGGGAATACTTGTCGCACCCAACTTGTTCATGTCGGCAATGTAGCACATTCCGGGCAGAAAGGAGAAGGAAGAAGTAATTATTGCGGGAACAGCTCTTAAATAGCCTGTCCCTTTAAGCTGATCCTTATCCGTCAATTGCCCGGGCGATGCATTCGACCAACGGGGCCTCGGCATGGCCCTCTGGACGGTCGCAGACAACAACCCGCACCCCGTTCCCACGAAGGACTGTCACGGTGGCGCCCCCGGCAGAGAATGGTTCGGGCTTTGCGCCGCCGGCGAGCACATCCGTGAACCAGTGTCCCCAGTTTTGATAGTCCGTGATCATGACTATGGCTTTGGGCCGGAACACCTCGACATCGATTTTGAGGAGTTCCCTGCACTCGTCCATTTGTCGCACGGTCGACAAACAGGATCCCCTCGCCGCATTCCCAGTCGCCTCCCCATTGCGTGCAAAACAGGCTTAATTCCCGCTTCGCGTGAATAGGTTTACACGACTGTGGAATCGAGTAAAAAGTCCGCCAGGTTGATGTTCAGTACTCCGTTGTCGTCGAACCAGCGAATGCCAACGTCTTGGCGGACAATGATTTTCTTGAACGAATCCCCCGTCAGCGAGAATGGTTTGAATTCGCTCGTGCGCTTTGCGTCATCACCTTCACCCGACCATTCCACATCCGTGAAATCAGGGCCCGCAAATATCTGTCTCTTGCGATCTTCACCATGTCCTCCTGGATTTTTCGATTTCAAGCCCTTTTAGGCTCAAGTTATCTGTTATCTAAAAAACGGGGACACACCCCGTTTTGTCACTTAACCGCCTAGTTGGTATTGCCATTGGTTTCGGCCTTGTCAAGCTGTGCGTTTGCGGCACGCATGCGGGCCGCTGCGGCCACATCTTTCGACACAGTACGCTTGCCGAGCGGGGCGAACGACGCTTGTGCTATTTTGAAGTTTGCCAGTCCGAATGGAATAAAAACAATGCTGAGGCACTGTGCAACTCCAAGCAGAGCATGTGCGATAGCCAGCCAGAGACCGGAAAACAAACACCAGAAGAAGTTCAAGACGCCTGTGCCGACGATTCTCTTCTCCCCCACTAGTTCGGCTGGCACGAGTTCCTTTCCGAACGGGAAGAATGCGAAACCCGCCACGCGGAAGCAGCCAATCCCAACTGGAATTCCAACAATCGTGACGCACCATATCAGTCCGATCAGAAGCCATGACAGACCGAGGAGGAATCCTCCACCGAATATGAACCAAAGAAGATTACCGATAAACGCCATATTACGACTCCTTTCCTATGATGATTACTCTCCTATGATCGAACGGAACAGTTCCTCGTCCGCTTTCGATTTGGACAGCGTAAGATTAGCAGATTCGGATTACAGACGGATGACAAAAAACGGCCCGTCGACAAGAGGCATCTGCGGTCCGTGTGTAAGCTACGATCGGAGGACTACTTCAATCTCATGGATTGATTGTACGGGTCAGGTGTGACAAACATTTGCAGGTCGTTTGCACCGTCCTTCATTCTCGACCAGATGCCGAGTGCTTCAGGATCGGTATTGTTCGGTACAACCACCTTGAATGCGGCTTTCTCGGCCATGACTGCATCAACGTCAAGCAACGCCACAACAATGGGCGATCCTTCAACCATCGTGAAGATCTTGTAACTTGAATTGTCCTTGAAGCCGATGTTTTCTCCGCCGACGGTGTTGATTTTGACAAGCGGCTCCTGTCCCTGCCCATTCTCAATGCAACGCACGTTAGCGACTTTTGCCGCAGGAGGGAAGTGTTTGTTTATCTCGCTCTCAAGCAATTTATAGGCCTCTTCAAAAGCCTTGATGAGAAGTCCCTTCCTGTCCGGTTCCTTAACCTGGCCAAATACGCTGGGGACTTCAACCTTGCAGACACCGTCAAGATTGATTGCCTCCGTGGCTTCACCGTCAAGATTGTCTGTCATTTTGACATCGAGCATCACCTTGCAGATGAAACACACGCCTTCGCGGCCGGTATCCTTTATCCGCACTGGCTGGTCGATAAAATCCACAAAGGGCTTTATGGTGATATCCGAATCGACCGTCTGCGGCAATTCTCCGAAGGCGTTCGGCATATAGACATGAAACCTCTTGGCCTGAATCATCTTCGTCTTCACTGTTTCGACAAACTGCTGGGCAAGGCCAGGCAGAAGCGCCCGTCCGTCCGTCGTCATCGGCCCGTGCATCGTGATGTTGATATCCGCTTTCGTCTTGCCAAGATTTGGCGGCAGACTCCAGTTAATAGGCGGCTGCGGCGGAGTGGTGCCACACCCGGCGACGACGGCCGCGATCAAACACATGGCAAGCCATGTACGGTAGTTTTTCATTGTCATCCGTCCCGTTAATTCGTGTGTGATTCAAAAGAGTTGACGTGATCCTCGGTGGTATCGGGCGGTTCCGGCAGAGAGGAACAGCCGACGGCACCTGCAAGCAACAAGCCTGCAAGTGCCGCGATTCCGATTGTCAGCGAAATTCTGGCGGACATTAGTTCACCTTGGACTGGAACCCGTCGACGACAGCCTGAAGCGCCTCGGTTTCGGCAGCCTTGTCGCCGCTCAGGGTCTTCAAGAGGTCAACGCTCTTGATAAGGGTGTTGACGCGCTCACCGACCTGCGCGGCAGCTCCGGTCAACTTGACGAGCTTGAGCGGATTCTTGCAGCCGGCCTTGATCTCGTCGATGGCCTTGGGCATGTTCTTGGAAAGTTCCACGTACTTCGGCAGACGGTCAAGGGCCGTGGCGAGCATGGCGTTCTTGCCGTCCTGCTGCTGGCGGACAAAGGCAAATCCGTCCTTGAGCTTGGCCACGGCATCCGCGCCGTAGTTCTTTGTCCAGTCTTCAAGGACATCGTTTTCGGTCTTGCCGTTTTCCTTGGCTTTGGCGACATCCTCATTGAACTGGGCGACAGCTCCAGTGTAGCCTTCCTTGTCGGCTTCAATCATCGGCTTGACGACATCCTCGATGTAAAGGCCGGTCTGGGTGCTGACTTCCTGGCCGATGCCGTCGATCTGGGCGAATCCCAGGTTCTCGTATGCGTAGGGCGGAATGGACTTGAACTCCTCCCATTTCGCCGTGAACCCTTTTTCTGGCGGAATGTCTGAGTCGTTGTCCGGCGATCCGCCGCCTCTCGGCGTCCCGCATCCCGTGACCAGTGCCGCGATTCCGACGCTTGCGATTCCAAGCATGACGAACTTATTCATTCTGAGTTACCTTTCTGTCGTGGGGTTGTTAGATTTGCCGCCGACATGACGGCAAGTTAAAATGTGGCCTCGAATTCCGAATTGCGCTTCTTCTTGGCTTCAATCTGCTCCCGCCGCAAGGTTTCCGCGCTGACGCGGCGAAGGATGTAACCGACCTTGAGGTCGTCAAGCTTGAGATCGCCAACGGGAACCGCGTCGGACATCTTCGGCCCCACGCGCGAGATGCTGACCCGCCCGACATCGTCGCCATCGCAGCCGAGCGATTCCCCAGTGTCGGGATCGAAGATTTCCTCGCCATCCTCAACCACGTCGAAGACATCGTCGACTTTAACTTCCTCGTCGGTCATGTTGATCTTCACGGAGTCGCGCCCCACCCTCACGATCTTCGAGGGGAAGCTGACGTCCCGGAGCGCGTCGACCACCATGTGCGCGGCCTCGTCAACGGCCGCCCGCTCGCACTGCGTCACGACATTGCCCGCGACCTCCGTGTTTCCCTGAATCTGGCGGGATTCCGCCCCGACGCCGGTCACCGACTTCGCCGCGAGAATCTTGCCGGTTTCGGCATTGGTGATCTTGAGCTGGACTTCGACTTTGATGCGGACATTCCCGCTCCCGATGCCGCCAACGCCAGTAGTTGCGGTGTCAACCCCGAAAAAGAGGATGTTGCCGTAGATCACATAGCCGGCGGCCTTCATTTTCCCGGCCTGCGGCGCATCGGCGTCATCGCCGTTCGTGACGCCGGCGCCGATGAGATTCAGCTCGCTCAAGGCGTTGGCAAGCTGTTCGCGCTCGACGACATCGAACTTCCTCGTGCCAATGACGGCCTGCTGGATTCGCGCCCGAAGCGTCTCAAGCTGATTGGCCTCGACATTCGCCTTGTTATCGAACTTGTCGACGGCGACGACCATTTTTGAGCGTACGGCGGGCGCTTTCGCGGGCGCGGCCGCCTCCCCTTCCTGCGCCTGAACGCAAGGGATAACCGCTGCCAGGGCAATCGCCCCGGCGAGAATTGTCTTGTACAAGTCCATTACGACTCCTTTGTTGTGTTGGTTGTTGTTACTGATTCAGAGGTTGGTGAAATCGACGGGGAGGATTCCGCTTTTGACAAGACGAAATCCGTCCTTTGTCTTTTCGAACACGGCCGTCACCCTGCGCGGCGGCATCTTCTTCTTCATGAACTTCAAGTCAAGAAGAAGCAGGTGGCCCGCGGCATTTTCGGGATCTTCCGCGACGACGACCACGGAATCCAGACCACCGGTCTTCTCGGCATCCGAAGTAAACAAGGCCATGAACTTGCCGAACTCGACCCGGGTCCGGTATCGCGCCGACATGCAGTAATACATGGCCTCGAAGTTCTCGGCTCTCCACATTCGGCAGAAGTAAACTGCAAGAGCCTTCGGCGTTGCGGCCTCCTCTGCGGGCGGGAGCGGCGGCAGTTCTTCGGCCGCCCGCACGGCTGGCTCCGCCTGGACAGGCGAAACGATTTGGACGGGTTGGGCAACGGGATCCGCCGACGACTGGTTGGCTGCGTCCGTCTGCGGCTGAGGCGCATCCGTGACTTCGATAGTGATTTTGACGTTGTGGCTACCGCCTGCTTCTCCGCCCAAAGCCTGAAAAGACTGCGCCGAGGCCTCATTGAGACATAAAATGAGTATCGCCATTGAACCCAGAATCGCAATTCTTGCCATTTCCTGCACCTTTTGAGTCACAACAAAATCAAAACACCGACCTATAGGCCGTCGTAGAGCAACTGTTTTCACGTATGATTCCGTCCTTCTTAATGAAATCTTACATGGAAAAGGAAAAATTTTTATGCCAGTTTATGGCATGCGATTTGCCGTTCTGGGTTTACTCGTGGACAGACACCAATCTTGATTTTGTGTGATTGATGACAAACAATTAACGATTAGCGCCAAAAATCGCGGTCTGTCCCCATTCATAGTGACCGAACCACTTTTCCGCATCCTCACGGCGAATCTCCATACGCCCCGATGTTGTTCTTGAGGTTGCGCTTTCAGGGCAAAAAAAGCGTGCCTCGTCTCGATATCTCAACCGAGGCACCGCTAAGAGCCCACCAGGAAGTATTAAGACGGGCACGCAGAGACGGGCGCTAATAGCGCCAACCCTGCGTAGCCACATTCTTGCTTCCTGATTGAAAATTAGCGGTTTTCGATTGAAGCAATCAGAATGCGCTTGCGCACATTAGTCGGATGCGATATTGGCGAAGGGCGTCGCATCCGTTATTTCGTCCACACAATGCCCAATATTGGGCGGACATTGAGATTGTCCCATATCGCCATTCGCGCAGTCAAGCGCATTTTTGAAACACGCAGACATGCGCCGCGGATGGGGACAGACCACGATTTTTGGAAAGATAACAGATAACAGGTAACAGATAACAGTGAACAGATAACAAGTGTCGCGGGGGGCTGCCGCCGCCCGCAAATAAGATTTCATTGACATGATGGGAATAATTGGTAAAAAGCACACCATGGCTGGGAAAAGACAACCGAAAGGCAATCTGGACACATCTTCGGAACTGCTCCGTGAACTGGGGGAAAACGCGGATTCGCCCCGCTGGCGCGAGTTCGTGGAACTTTATTCACCACTGCTGCGGATGTGGCTGCGCGATATCCGAAACGCGCATCCGGCAATCGTGGAGGCGATGGAGGACGACATCATCCAGGAAACGCTCGTGTCGCTCATGAAGCGCTTCCCGTCGTTCCACTACGACCGCAAGCTAGGCTCCTTCCGCGGCTTCCTGCGCCGTATCCTCGAATTCAAGGCAATGAAGGCGATGGAGACGAACCGGCTCACCCGTTCAGGCATGGTGCGGTTCGACTCGGATATCGTCCAGGCAACCGCCACGACAACATCCGATGAGTCATCGGCAGATCCGATCGAAGAACGCATCGCGATGCAGCGGGAGATATGGGCGATCCTGCTCCGGCGCGTCTTTTCCTCCGGCAGATTCTCCGCGCAGACCGAGGCCGTCTTCCGGGAATCGGTCGCCGGCGAGATGTCGGCCGAGGAAATAGCGAGGCGGCACAATACGAACGCAAACGCGGTATATCAGATAAAGAACCGCATTGTCCGCGAAGTCCGGCAACAGCTTGAGACAGTCCGAAAGGGCAGCGACGATCTTTTCGACTTGCTCGACAGGCTCGTCGCCGAAGAAGCGGGATTCCAAAAAGATGAAGGATCATGCGAGGAGAAAGGCACATCGAGATGAAACCAAGTCCAGATAGCACCGTCGAACTTTCCAGCGACATGGCATCGTTCGATTCGGAACTGCTTGGCGACATGCTTGCCGAAGGGGCGCGTCTCGTGGCTTCTGGCGGCATCCCCAGGGAAGTCATCGAGGAGAATGACGGCCACTACGCGCTTTGCCGTATCGGCTGCGAGAACCATGAAACCCGCAGGCTTTCGGCCGGAAGCAGCATTACTGTCGGTCGCGCCGCGGCTTCCGGCGACGGGATATGGAGCGTTTCGGACCGCTGGCTGTCCAAGGCGCATTTCCGCGTATCGGCAATGGACGACGGCACGCCGTTTGTCGAAGACCTCGAATCGCGCAACGGAACGACCGTGAACCATTCGCCCGTGACGCAGCCACGGCGCCTTTTCCGTGGCGACTGCATTTTCGCCGGACATTCCGCGTTCCTCTTTCTCTAGGGATCCATGCCGATGGCTTCTACGACAACGACGCTTTCCGATCCGCCGCCGCCAAGGCATATCGACATTCCAGAATGGACGCTTCTTGGCGGACGCTACGAAATCCTGCGGGAGATAGGCAGCGGCGGAATGGGGACGGTCTATCTTGCGCATGACATGCGTCTCGCCCGCCATGTCGCGGTAAAAGTCCTGCGCACGGAGTCGGACGCCGCATCGCGCGAGCGCTTCCTGCGCGAGGCCCAGATAATGGCGGGCATCCGGAGCACGGCCATCGTGCAGGTGCATGACTTCGGAGAGGACAATTCAAACGGCGCCGTGTACATCGTGATGGACGCCCACCTGCTTTCCAGGGCGGCCGCAACGGAAATATGCGGCCGCAAGCTGCATTGCCCGCCTCCAGAGTCCATCGACGCCCTCGCCGGCAATGGCGATCGCCCGATGACGCTTGAGACCGTGCTGGAAAACAACCGCGCCCTCGACGAGTCCACTGTCGCGAGCCTCGGGGCAGAAATCCTCGAGTCGATGCGCGCGATCCACTCGCAGGGTGACGGCGTTATACACCGCGACATAAAGCCCTCGAACCTCATTTTCGCCGCCGATGGTTCGATGCTCCTTTCTGATTTCGGCATCGCGAAGTCGCAGTCGGCAGAAATACAGAATCTGATAACGCTGACATTGTCGGGGCGCGGGATCGGCACGGTTTCGTATGCTTCGCCTGAGCAACGCGCGGGCAGGGAAGTCACGGTCGCATCGGACTTCTACTCGTTTGGACTGGTCCTGTACAGGATGCTCACGGGCGGGCTGCCAGGAACGGCTTCGACCGCGCTGCCAGTGGATGTGGCGGAACGAGTGTCGCGCAAATGGCGCCCGCTTCTATCGTCGCTCCTTGATCCGGAGCCAACGAAGCGGATCACCGACTACGACAGAATCGCGGGCGTATTTGCGGCGATATCGCATGGCGCGACATTCCAAAGGCGTTCGCGTATCGCGATCAATACCGCAGTGATCGCGATTGGCATCGCCATGGCTATCGGCGCGATTGTCACGATCATCGACGAGCGGCGGACGGAAAATGCCAGAGGAGCGGCAACAATCGAAGAACCGCCGCAAATTACCGCCGAGGATTTCGAGGAATTTGGCCGCACGTGCATCGCGGGATATGTCGGGGCGACTAACAATCTGGTGCGCCCAAAGAAGGGCGAAGTGCTGCGTGTCGGCAATGGCGAGACAGCGCTCGGAGTCGAATCCATCGGCTGGTATGCGTTGCGGGTGGATTTCGCCAACGGCATCCATACCGGTGTGACGCATGAGGCGAAATACAGCGAGGAGCCATCCAAGATAGTCCTGGATGGAGGCCGTCTGCTCTTCGCGCGCGACCTGCCGGAAATCAAGGATCTCATCTATGGTTTCGAGGAATCAATGGCGGCATCGCTCGAAAGTCATGAAAAGCAGGGCACACCACTTGAATTCAAGCCGATAATCGATGTCATGAACGCGCCTATCGCGAAGGCTATGGTCGATCTAAAGGTGCCGATAGAGGTCACGGAAAATGGAGGCGTCATCGAGGCATTCGATAACGACGTGGACTATCTTTCGGTCTATGGGCCCATCAAGGCGACGGGCGATAGCGCGGAGGTCAAGTTCTCATGCTGTTCGACAAGCGTAATCGAGATCTGGCCGGATGCCCTCGCCTCGAATGTGACCATCTCCAGCGGTTCCCGCTGCAAACTAGTAGAATCCATCGACGGCAGAAAGCGCGTCAAGGAATGGATCGAATAATGCTTGCAACCGCTGGCAACGCATGGTTTCATCGTCGTCGCGAAGGCATGCAAAAAACATGGCCTGTCCCCATCAATCCGTTTGTTTCCATCCAGCCCTACCTCTTTACCCTCACATGAATATCCAAATCGATGAACGCTACGATACCGACCTCTGCATTGTCGGAGGCGGCCTTTCAGGTCTTTGCGCGGCGCTCGCCGCGGCTCGTCACGGCGCACGTGTCGTGCTTGTGCAGGATCGTCCCGTGCTCGGCGGCAACAGTTCGAGCGAAGTCCGCATGCACATCTGCGGAGCGCGCGGCTTGAACCGTCGCGAAACAGGCATCATCGAAGAGCTTCAGCTCGACAACTATTTCTACAACACACGGCCTTCGTTCTCGACATGGGATGCCGTCCTCTACGGCAAGGCGCAATACCAGCCAGGGCTCACGCTCGTCCTGAATGCGTCGGTCTGCTCGCTCGAAATGGATGGCGACCGCATCCGCTCCGTCCGCGCATGGCAGACGACAACGCAAAAGTGGATCGATGTCTCCGCGCCGCTTTTCGCCGACTGCTCCGGCGACGCCGTTCTCGCTCCTCTCTCCGGTGCCGAGTTCCACATGGGCCGCGAAGCCCGCGCGGAGTTCGACGAATCGATCGCGCCAATCGTGGCGGACGCCCGCACAATGGGCATGAGCTGTCTCTTCCAGGCCCGCGAGTACCCTGCCCCGCAGCCCTTCCGCCCGCTTCCGTGGGCAAACAAATACAAGCACCCCGAAGACCTTCCAAAGCGTAGCGTCGATATCTTCACCACGAACTTCTGGTGGATGGAAATCGGCGGCATGGTCGATGCGATCAAGGATACCGAAACCTGCCGCGAGGAACTCCTCCGCATCGCATACGGCGTCTGGGACTACCTCAAGAACCATGCGCCGGAAAAGGACCGCTACGCGAACTTCGCCCTCGACTGGGTCGGCTTCCTTCCCGGCAAGCGCGAAAGCCGCCGCTACCTCGGCGACCACATTCTCACGCAGAACGACGTTTCGGCGGGCGGCAAATTCGATGATGTTGTCGCTTACGGCGGCTGGTCGATGGATGACCATTTCCCCGAAGGCTTCCACAGCGCCGAAAAGATCGGCACGATCTTCCATCCCGCGCCAAGCCCATTCGGCATTCCATACCGCACGCTCTACTCGCGCAATGTGGCGAACCTCTTCTGCGCCGGGCGAAGCCATAGCGCGACCCATACCGCGATGAGCTCGACGCGCGTGATGGCGACTTGCGCGCTAATGGGACAGGCTGTCGGCACCGCCGCCGCAATCGCGGCACGCGACGGCCTTACGCCGCGCGGCGTTTACGAGCGCCGCATCGCCGAACTCCAGTCCACGCTGATGGACGACGATTGCTGGCTTCCCGGATTGCTCCGTCCAATTTCCGATATCTGCCGAGATGCGTCGCTCACTTCGCCGGTTGGCGATGCAGCGGCGCTCCGCTCCGGCATGGACCGTCCGGAACCAATCGCGGACAACGCGCCCACCGGCGCGTCAAACGCTTGGACTGCGCCAATCGGCACCCCTGCCGAATATCGCTTCGCCTCGCCTGTCTCGCCAACAAGTGCGCGTCTCGTCTTCGACAGCGACCTCAACCGCAACGATCCATCCCGCAAGCGCGGACAATCCTGGCTGCTCAACATGCGCTACTACGTAGGCAAGGACGATACGCCCTTCGCCCCTCCCGCGACGCTCGTGCGCGATTTCCACATCGAAGCGCTAGATGCCAATGGCGCTTGGCACAAGGTGGCGGAAGTCACCGACAACCCGCAGCGTCTCGTCCGCATGCCGCTCGCCGATTGTGCGGACATCCTTGGGTTGCGCCTCGTCATCGATCGCACATGGGGGTGTGAAACCCCCAATGTGTTTGCATTCGAGTGCAAGTAGCGCGCCGCGGCGGTTTGGGGGCAAACCGCCCTACCCTCCAAACCCGCATCCCGCCCGCAGGCGGTAGGGCGCGCTGCCCCAGCGCGCCGTGGCGGTTTGGGGCAAACCGCCATACCCTTCAAACCCACATCCCGCCCACAGGCGGTAGGGCGCGCTGCCCTCAGCGCGCCGCGGCGGCTTGGGGCAAACCGCCCGACCCCTTCGAACCCACATCCCGCCCGCAGGCGGTAGGACGCGCTGCCCTCAGCGCGCCGCGGCGGTTTGGGGGCAAACCGCCCGACCCTTCGAACCCACATCCCGCCCGCAGGCGGTAGGGCGCGCTGCCCCAGCGCGCCGCGGCGGTTTGGGGCAAACCGCCCGACCCCTCAAACCCACATCCCGCCCGCAGGCGGTAGGATGCGCTGCCCTCAGCGCGCCGCGGCGGTTTGGGGGCAAACCGCCCGACTCTTCGAACCGCAAAAGGCATGACTCGCGTCGTCATCACAATGTATGTCGGTCTCGTTCTTCGCCCGTCGCACGATTGAACGCTATGACGTATGGCCATTCACGTACAGTTGCACAAAGGTGCTTACGAACAGGGTTCTCGCATGCATACATGAATTTTTCGTCATAATGTTCTTCATTGCGAAGACGGGTGTCGAAGAAATCCCGCTGACAACGTATGCCATGCCGACGAGATAACAAACGCTTGAATTGCCCAATCACATCGGCCAATGGGCGCTGAATCTGCAAGCGGTTTTTACATCTCATTGGAACGTGAACTATGAAATGCATGTGATCTGGCATTACGATTAACAATGCCAGACGCCAAATTCCACGAATGTGATTTTCACGTGCCTCAAGAAGAATCAATGGTGCAATTTCATCGATAGAGGCATGGTCGGACATTTCATCGTCACGCGACATTTTCCAGGATCCGTTTCCTGCGGCACGGATTGTAATGAAATACCAGGCTTTTGTTACATCGACAGACAACGGTCCTCGATGTCCCAAATGCTTTCGAATTGGTAGTGTTCGTTGTTGAGGCGGATTGTTTGCCAATGTCATTTGTTGGGAAATAAGCGCCGCGGCGGTTTGGGGCAAACCGCCCGACCACGTTGGAACCGCATCCCGCCCGCAGGCGGTAGGGCGCGCTGCCCCAGCGCGCCGCGGCGGTTTGGGGGCAAACCGCCCTACCCTTCAAACCCACATCCCGCCCGCAGGCGGTAGGGCGCGCTGCCCCAGCGCGCCGCGGCGGTTTGGGGCAAACCGCCCTACCTCTTCGAACCCACATCCCGCCCGCAGACGGTAGGGCGCGCTGCCCCAGCGCGCCGCGGCGGTTTGGGGGCAAACCGCCCGACCATTCAAACCCACATCCCGCCCGCAGGCGGTAGGGTGCGCTGCCCCCAGCGCGCCGCGGCGGTTTGGGGGCAAACCGCCCTACCTCTTCGAACCCACATCCCGCCCGCAGGCGGTAGGGTGCGCTGCCCCAGCGCGCCGCGGCGGTTTGGGGCAAACCGCCCGACCCTCCAAACCCGCATCCCGCCTGGCAAGCGATTACTTGATCATGATCAACGTGCCGCTTTCAAGCATCGTCGCCTCGTAGCAACCGAGATCGACGATGGCATCGCCGCCGGCCTTGGATGCGGCGACCGTGCCAAACTGGCGGCGCGGCGCACCATCGAGATCGATGGCTGTCGCGACCCTGGCGTTGTTGCCGGCATCGATCGCAGGGCTTGAGGAACGCGGGTGGGCGTCGAACGCAGGATTGTCCCATGCGACTGCGACGTTCTTCAGGCGCGGATCCAGGCGGATGACATTGGTGTAGGTCTTTTCGCCGACGGTACGGCCTTCGGGGGTGTTCCAGATGATGGTGTTCTCGAAGGTCATGGCGCGGTCATCTGTCCACTCATCAGGCGGCAGCACGCTCAATGCGCCATCGTCGCAGAAGATGCAGTTGAAGAAATTCGGGCTCATGATGCCGCTGTTGTAGCCGCCGCTGTTGCGGATGAAGGTGGAGTTGTAAACATCGAAGCCCCAGCCGCAGCCCTGGAACATGCCGGCGTTGCAAACGTTGTCGACGAAAAGGCAGTCGCGCACCGTGGGCGTCGTGTAGGACGAGCCGAGAACTGCGCCGCCACGCCCTCCGATGAAGCGGCAGCGGATGATTTCGCCGGAACCGCCGGAACGAATCTGCACGCCGGTATCGGGGAAGATTTCGTAGTAGCGAGGACCTTCGGGAGTCGTGTTGGCGATGAAGTCGCAATCCCTCAGCACGAAGCGACCAGCCATATTCTCATAACCGGAGACAGTGCCGTAGCCGCTATAGTTGCGCTCGAAGATGCAGCGGTCGCCGGTGAAGACGCTGTTGCCCTTCTTGCTTCCGTCAGCCTCGTAAACCGCACCGATTCGGCCGATCTCGCGGAAGACGCAATCCGTGGCGGACAGCGTCGCGTCATCGCGCAGCACGATGCCGCCCATCGCCGCGATGTTGGTCACAGACTGCGTGAACAGCGAGTTGCGAACGGTCGCGATCGCGCCATCGGCATCGACCAGCGCGCCAGTGGTATCGCAGAAGTGGAGGTTGCCGACGAGTCCGTTGGTGACAACGCCCGTCACGCCGTCGAAGAGGACAAGCGAGGAAACCACGTTGCTGCCCGTAACGACGAAGTCCTCCGGATCGGCGTCGCCATCGGGGTTGTAGCCGACGAGCGCGATGTTGCCGGGCTTCCATGGGAAGATTTCGCTCATGGGAGTATATGTGCCGGGAAGCATGCGGACTGTATCGCCGTCGCGCATGATCGAAAGCGCGCGTGTCACGGTGCGAAGCGGATGTTCGAGCGAACCGAAGATCTCGGCATCATCGCCGTTCTCCGGATCGACCGCCATCCATCCTGGATAGGCGGCGACCGTAAGGGTCACGCTGTCCTCTCCGCTTTCGACGAAGAAGCAACCGCCGCCGATGGAGAGCGTGACTTCATTCACGCCAGCCACGCCGACGATCTCAAGGTATCCGGCCGTCGCGCTGGCGCCTTCGAGGATTGTGGAAGACCCATTCCAGGAGATGGCGTTTTCGCCATCGCCGGAAACCGATGAAACCGCGACATCGACATCGACGGGAGCGACTGCGCCCGTCAACTCGAACGAAACGGGAATGCGGATCGTCTCGCCGTCGCGAAGGAGGATTGTTTCCTTGTGGCCGACATTGACGCGCGCCTCGGAGAGATTGATCCTCACGGTAAAGGGCCGGACTGCGACGGGAGTCGCGGAATCGCGGATCGCGAGCTTGGCGGCCGAGTCGGTCATGTCGCCGGAAATCCGGACAGTGAGCGGCACGGGGCCGCAGCCATCGGGAATCACGAGCGTCTCGGGACCGGTAAGGCCCGCGGGATAGCCGATCGCGGCGGTAACGGAACCATCGGCTGGCGGCCAAATGCCGACATCGAAGGTGACCGAAGATCCGAAGAAGCCGGAGACTAGGGCGGGCGCGGGAATTTCGAATGTCGGAACCGTTGTCGCGCCAAAGAGCGATTCGTATGCGCCGATATCAAGGACAGCGACGCCATCGGCGTTGTTGTCGGCCACGCGCTTGTTGCCGTCGATATCGACCGGATAGAGGCTCGCGGCATAGTTCTGTGCATTGCCCGCGTCGATTGCGGGGCTGAATGGAAGAGGACGCGCATCGAAATCGTCGGACAGGACATCGACCAGATTGCCGGCGTTGGCGAGGCATGGATCCTCGCGGATTACATTCGAACTGGCTGCGACAGCCCAGCCATCGCCGTCGCCGCACTCCCAGAGGATGCTGTCGAAGAGGATGGTGCCGGCGGGATTGGTACGATTGAGCGTACTGTCGTTCGTGACGTTCATCGCGCCTTCGCCGCAGAGGATGCAGTTGTAGAGCTTGGTGGTAAGGTTGTTGCTCGAATAACCGCCGGAGTTGCGGACGAATGTGCACTGGTAGGCATCGACTGTCGAGGCCAAACCCTGGAAGAGGCCGCCAACGGGCGTGTTGCCCGCGAAGAGCGAATTGCGGAACACGGCCTTGCCTCCAACGCCGATGAGGTTCGCGCCGATGTTGCCGAGGAAACGGCAGCGGTCGGCGACAAGCGAAGCGCCCGATTCAAGATTCACGGCGGAGCAGTACGAGCACTGGCTAAGGCCGCCCTTGAAGGCTGTATCGTTGCCGATGAAGTCGCACTCTTCCATCACGAGATCCATCGTCGCCATCTTTGCATGGATGAGGCCGCCGCGCGAGAGGTTGTTCTCGAAACGGCAGCGCTTGAGGGTGAGCGAGGTGTTGCCGGAAAGAGACACCAGCGCGGCATAGCGCTTGATGCCGCTGATCGTACAGTCCTCGAAGGTCGCGGAGGCGCTGTTGTCGAACGAAGCGACGCCATAGAAGCCATTGCGCCAGTCGGTACGCACATTGTGGTTCACGGCGGACTGTGTGAATTGGCAACCGCGAACAACCGCATTGGCGGCATCGAGCGCAATCACGGGATCGGTGGTCTCGCGGGCCAGGATGTTTTCGAGACGGAAGCTTGTGGCGGCGCCGCTGACAACGAAGAGGCTTGCGACGGCGTTGCCGCCATCGACAATCGCGCACTCGTCGCCAGTGCCCGTGCCGACAATCGCGGCGGACTTCGCGATGGCGATCGGGAAGTTTTCGCCGGCTGCGGCATCGTAGGTGCCCGGAGCGGCATAGACAACGCAATCATCGCCGAGCAAAGCGAGCGCACGGGTGATCGTGCGCCATGGATGCGCCGCATCACCTGTGCCGTTTGCATCATCGCCATCGGGCGCGACATGGCCGTCGAGACGGTCTGAACAGGTGATTGTCGCGGTTGCGCGGGCGGTGACGCCCGCCATGTTCATGGCGACGAGTTCGACCGTTCCGGCGGATGTAATCGTCGTGGGCTCGACAGAAAGCGAGAAGAGTCCGGAAATATCATCGCGGGAACCATCGTCGATCGCGGATGCGGGAACGGCGGTGCCGCTTGTCATATCGATTGCGATCGCGGCATTCTTCGCAGCGGCGACAGGCGCGGCGGTGGAGAAGGTCATGGCCTGCGTGGCGACAATGGATGGCGTGCCGCCAGTGACGCGCGTCCACAGTGTAAGGGTGATCAGGCCGTCGGAAGCGGGGGCGGCGAACGAAAGCCTGGAGGGGACATCCGAGGCGTCGTAGAGCGCCCAGCCGGCGGGATCGAGCGAAGAGGCGTCGGACGAAGCGGTCAGCTGATACTCGACGCCGGCCTCGAGGACAGGGAACAGCACCACATCGAGTTCGTCCACGCTGGTGAACGCCGTGCTGCCTGTTATCGGATTCGCGAGGCGAAGGGTATCGTAACCGCCATCGGCAATGGCATACTTCTGCTTGAGGTATGCGCCGATGAGATCATGCTCGAACGGGGTTATCGCACGGTCGTAGATTATGATCTCGGCGATTTCGCACTTGCCGAATTCGTTTTCGCCGCGGGCGCTGGCGATATAGAGACGGGTGGTGGTGGAAAGTGGTGCGCCGGGCCATGTCTTGACGCCGCGCGACACATTGTTGCGGAAGACCTCGACACCGTCAGTCGCACCTACATCGAAGATACCAGCGCTGATGTTCCATGCGTTGTTGACAAGGCCGAGGGTGAGAAGCCCGGCGTCCATGAATCCATTGCCCGGACCTTCGGATGAAACGTTGCTGCCGCTATGGCCGTAGAAGAAGGCATTGCCGTTGTACTGCCAACGCAGGAGCGAAGAGTAGTTCTCGCCCTTGGTAACGACGAAGATCGAAAGGTCGCCGACGGGCTGCATGTCATCGACATAGAGCGTCTGCGTGCCATCGAAGGCGATTGTGGGGCAGCCGTTGACCGCATCATCATGGTAGGTTGGGGCCATGCCTTCCGGCGCTATGCCATTGTGGCCCGCCGGCGAGGCATCGGCCCATTCGGAAACGGGATCGCCGGTGTTGTAGCCAGAGAGAGCGGAGGCGTCGAGATGCATCCGCAGGCCCTCTGTCACGGGGAGGGACTTGTTGTCGGCGATTTCGCCGGCGACACCGGTAACGATTGACGTCGCGCAAGCCGAGATGCCGATGCCGTTGACGACAGTGAGCTCGACTTCGTTTTCGCCGAGGAAGACCTTCGAAGGATTGACGCTCATCGAGGCGATTCCGAAGGTGTCGTCAAACGAACCGCCATCGATCTCGCGAGGATCGATATCGCGGCCCACGAAACGATTCACGACGAGCGAACGGTCGCGCGCCACGGCGGTCGGCGGAGTCTGCGCACTGGGGAAACCGAAGTCGATGCCATACTTGGCCTGGAGGTAGGCGCCGACGCCAAGGCGCTCCTGTTCGGAAAGGGCGCGCTTGTAGATGATGACCTCGGCGATGTGGCAATTGCCGAATTCAGACAAGCCATCGGAACTTGCGAGGGTGATGATAGACCTCAAGGTCATTGGATTGACCCATGTCACCGCGCCGCAAAGCGAGTTGTTGCGATGCACGCGCACTCCATCGGTCGCGCCGATATCGAAGATTCCATCGCTGATGTTCCACTCGTTCGCGACCAGGCCGAAATTGATGTTGTTGGAATTGACGAAGCCATTGGGCTCGGAGCAGACACACCAATTGGCCCAGCCATAGAAGCAGGCATGGGCGCCAGGACCCGTCCAGCGTATAAGCGACTGGTATTGCTCGCCTTTGGTGACAACGAAAATCGAAAGGTTGGGGTCTGGCATGATGTTGTTGATGAACATCGATGCATTGCCGCCGAAGTAAACGGCTGGCTTGCCGTTCGCGTAGGTGGAATCGTATGTCGGGCGGATTTCGTCGGAATTCACATATCCGTCGTTGCCCTTGCCCGAAACATCTGGCCACGAGGAGATATAGTCGCCATCCTGGTAGCCCTCCAGGGTAGAGGCATCAAGATGGAGGATCAAACCATTTTTATTAGGCAGATCGGTTGCAAACACGGAACCTGCACAGAGCGTCAAAGCCCCGGCAAACGACAGGATTTCCCCTACCCAACTTTTCTTCATGAGAGCCCTCGCAATGGGAACGTCAACCGCGACGTTCATCTTATGGCGGAATTTGTAGCACTTCCGCAGATATCTTGTCAAGTGACAACAACAGCCACAAAGATAATGGCTTATACAGAGATAACTGTGAACTGTGAACAGATAACAAGTATTGCCGGGAGCTTACCGCAAATAACACCGGCTTCTACCGAACCATGAGGAATGTGCCCGTGGGCTGAATTATAAGGCGCTCGACTCCGGTGACATTTTCACGGGAACCAACAACCTTCTTGGTGTAAACCTTGATGCCTTCGGGGATGACAAACCCAGCACCGCTTGCGAGATCAAGGGTGCCAACGTAAAGCGCGGCATCGGTTGATACACTTCCCTCGGTGTAAGGGCCTGACGGGGACACCATCGTCACGACGTCGCCAACTTCATCGCCAACCACCAAAGTGCCAAGCGCAAAGTTGTTTTCAAAGGCATACGGGCCATTGTCAGAACCACGCGCGGCCATTTTGATGCCGGTATCGTTTGCCTTGCCGAAGAGGTTGATCGTAGTGGTGTCCAGCTTGAAGCTTTCGGGACCGGTAAAAGCATTCTGCGCCCAGGTCTTCATGGTGATGGAACCGCCCGCCATTTCAATTCCCGCCGTCGTCGAACCATTGAAGCTGCTAAAGGTAATGCCGTCGATCGTATGGTCGTCGGTGCAAAGTATGGCACGGCACGATGTACCATCTCGCCATTCAAATCCGCCACAGACAAAGGAATTCGTAACATTGAATGTCCAGTGTTGATTCCTATTGCAATATGGAAATCAGCACAATGGCAACCGCGTGTACAAGTGGCGTGCCTAGTAGGCAGGCCATGTGTTGCTTAAAGGGACTGTTGCTTAAAGGGACAGACTATTTAAGACTAGTATTGAACTTGTTGATTGTCAATTAGTTGCCAGTATCGATTAAAATGGGGACAGATTCGATTTTATGCGTTGCGACGGCGCAAATCGTTTACTTCTCTTCGGATTTTGCTTCGGCGGGTACCCAGAGCTGGGCGTTGCCGGAGTAGGTCGCGAAGTGGGTATTGTTGCCGGCGGGGGAACTGACGGCGCTGCCCGTCAATACCCAAAGTCCGCGGTTGCACGGCACGACCGAAGTGATGCGCTGGTGGGAAAGGTTGAAGCCCGACACATTGGAATCGTCCTCGCCCGAGGTCAGCAACAGCACACGCACGCTGTCTTCTGTCGGCACAACAAGCTGCGTCGCATTCGCTATGGGCTGACCACTGATTTCGAGCCCGAGATCGCGGCGCCATGCCGGTGCGCCATCGTCCAGCGCATACGCCGCGATGATTCCACGCTCAGTCGGGAAAACAGCCAGACGACGCATGGCGCCTTCCGCCGTTGGGACATCGGTGGTGACAACAGGCGAAATCAAACTGCGCGAGCCGACATCGGCCTGCCAAAGCGGCGCGCCGTTTTTCTCGTCGAAACAACGCGCGATGCCAGCTTCGTCAATCGTCACGACACGACCGCCAAAGACAACGGGTGCAGTGCGCGTGTGCAAGCACACATCCGCGCGCCATACTTCCTTGCCACGTTCCTTGTCGATGGCATAGAGATGGCCGTCGCCGGAAATCGCGAAGACCAACCCATCCGCCACGGCGACAGCGCCACGGACTTGTCCGCCCGTCTCGAACTCCCACAGCAACACGCCTGAATCGAGGTCAACGCGATAGACGCGGCCGTCATCGGAGCCAAAGTACACTTCATCGCCATCGGGTGTCGGACTCGAATACACGCGGCCCTCGGTCTTGAAGGACCACAGGTTTGCGCCGGAGGCGGCCATTGCGTAGAGGCGGTTATCAAAGGTGCCGACGAAGAGTTTGTCGGCGTACCATGCGGGAGTCGAAAGCGGTGTGAGCGTTCCGAGGCTCCAGCGACGCCCGAACTGCACTCCGCGCTGTGGATCGAAATAAACGCTGCGCAGTGCGCCGACGGGATCGCCGAAAACGAGCAGGTCGTCTGCAAGGATTCCACCGACATGGAATGTGGGCGTCCAGATCGTATGCTCGCCAGCGCGAGTGAAGGCGCCTTCGAGCGACGGCAGCTCGCGCATCGGCGTATGCGCGGGACCGCCCATCGCCATCGGCCAGACATTCGTGCCGACGGGGAATCCGCGCACGGCGTTGGTCGAAGGCTCGGAGAGGGAACCGTAAACTTCGATCTCCGTCATCACCTCGCGCTGCGTTTTCGGCAACACGCCGGGGAGGATGCGGAAGGTGTCGGTGTGGACAGGGGGATCGAACGGAACAACTACGAATCTGCGAGTGTTGCCGCGCACCAACGCTTTCGTCTCCGGAACCTTCAGGTCCATGTTGTTTGCGAGAATCGCGATAGCGTTGTAAGCGTCATCTGGCGCGGCATTGTTGAGATACAGCACGATGTGCGAAACCCATGCGGGCTGCGCAAGCGCGACGCTGTAGCCAATGGCGTCGGGCTGGTAGTACCAGATCGATCCGCAATCGTCGATGCGTCCGTTGTGGAGGAAGGCCTCTTCATCGGTCGGAATCGCGCCTGTGTCGGTCGGGCCCTGACGATATGCGGTAACGCGGCTCTTCGACATGAGCGACTGCTTGATCGCGGCGGGAACGCGGCTGTAGCGGATGCGGATATCCTTCACGAATGTCGGCTCGACATTGTGGAGCTGTTCATTCGCGAGAAGGTTGCCGGAAGCGAAACGCACGGGACGCAGCGAAACTGAATCGATGCGGACGGAGCCGCCCTCGGCCTCGAAGCCAATCTGCATCGTGGCGATTTTCGCGGTTGTCTTGATAGCGACACGGCAGAATGTCCACTCGCCGGGAACGCCGCCGAATGAACTCATTGCATAGCGCTCGCCGCCATCGCTTTCGCCAAGGACCGCGCCTGCGGCGAGGCGCGTACGGGTATCCTCGAAGCGGGCCATGAACTCGAGCAGGTATGTGCCGACGGGAATCAGACGACGATCGATGGATTGGGTCGCAAGGCGGCCATCGGCGAGGAGAAGCGAGCGGGTGCCCTCGTGGGCAGGGGCGGAACAATCGGCCGCAGTGACGCCATCCCAGCCATCGTTGTCTTCAAATCCGCCGTTCACGACATGCTCGACACCGAATCGAAGGACGCCATCGAGATCGCCAGGGCGTTCGGGGTTGGAGGGGAATGGATCGTAGTGTTTCAAGGTGTCGCGAATGATGGCATCCCGCACGAATGCAGGATAATCGTCGCGCGGCAGTTCCTGCAGTTTGCGGAGATCGACCTCCCATGCGATCGAGCCATCGGCACCGAGACGTACCACGGTACCCATCAAAGTGCCGGCGATTACGCCGCCATCGGCGACAGGAAGGAGATTGGCGGCGGCGCCGATCGATGTCTCCCAGCGTAGCGCGGCATCGTTGATCGAAATGCAACGGACCATTCCATCGCGTCCGCTCCTGAAGATTTCCGCGCCATCCGCGGAGAACTTGTCGAGATGCGGGATCGAATACCCAGTGCGGAGCGACCATGCGGCGGTATCGTGCGTCGCCTTGCGCGAGACATGGTTGAAGTCGCGTGAGATGTCGCCTTCGACCGCGAGATCGCCGCGGGATTGGCGTGGCATCCATTCGCCGAGTTCGCCATCGGGGAGGAGTTCGGCCGCGAGGGGATGGCCCTGTCGCGCGAAACCATCGCGCCAGACTAGCGGGTTCTCGGAACCCTCGGGCCATGTGATGTCCCAGCCGATCGGCGACATCTCCATGCCCGGATCGTTTGTCGAAATGCAAAGGCGCTCGCCCGTCGAGGCATCAAGCACGCACGGACGGAAGGCCCAGAGATCGACTTGCTTCGTCTGCTCCATCGTCGTGCCGATGTTCTTGTAGTAGCAAAGTCCGATTTTCGCGCCATCGGGGCTTGCGACGGCGCGGCCCACGCGGGCGTGGCGCGGGAAGATCGCGGCGGAGCCGCTCTTCTCGGATTCTTCGGGATAGGTGGTGATTTCCGGCGCGAGGTCATGGAACCAAAGCTTGCGGCCATCGTAGTCCATCGCAAGTAGGCCAGTGCGCCCGCAAACAAGCAACTGGCGCGCGGCCTTGTTGTCGAAGAGCGCAACCTGCGTATCGACGCAGCCCTCGGTCCAATGCGTGTCGGGCCATTCGGTCGCCACCGATCGCGCGAGGATTTCGCCGGTCGCGCCATCGAGCACGAACACATACCAGCCACGGCCCGTCATCGCGACGACGCGCCTGCCATCGTCGCACCACTTTGCGCGATAGACGTCGAACTCGGGGAGGAAGGCGCTCCACTCAAGTGCGCCATCCGCCGCGAGGCAGAAGAGATTGGTCGCATAGCCGTATGTGCCGACGAGTGTGCGGCCCGTCGCAGGATCGAAATCAAGCGACATCACCATGTCGTCGCCCAGCAGATCGTCAGCGCGGTTTTCGATGCGCGCTTCGGCTGGCTGCGCGGCGACAAGGCCATCGTTCGATTCGCCAGCGGTTGCGCGCGCGACAACCGGCACGATGGTCCGTTCTCCAGCGACATGCGCATCTGGGGCGTCATCTGGCGAAATCGCGAGAAGTGCGGTGGTCGCCGCATCAAGCGCTCCGGCATCAGCGCCAGCCACGACAATCGTATCGTGGACGATCGAGAAGGCGCAGCGCACGCGAGTGAGGTAGCCGCGTCCGGGGCCTGGGAATGACTCGGACGGCGACTGGTTGAAGACGTCGCGGGCGATAAGCGTGGCGAGAAGGCGGTTGTCCTCGCGCGAACCGAAGACGATGCAAGGCGCGTCGATGAACTGCGCGGGGTTCACTGGATTGCCGCGCCAGAGGCGGGTTCCGTCAAGCTGAGGATTGCGAGGGTCAAGCGGGGCGGGAGGACGCGCCACATCGGTCACATCCTCGACGCGCGCCTTGTAGCCCTTCGCGGCGAGGGCGGCGACAAACTTTTCAGCCGCCGCGCGCACTTCGGGGCGTCCAGGCTCGACAGGCACGATCGCTTCCGTCTCGCGTATGGTCTTCAGGAATTCGCGGATGTGCGAGGAATCTTCGATCCAGCACTTTGAAGCGTCGGCATTCGCGATGCGGGGCAACTTGTCGGCCGTCTTCTCGCCGACGGCGATACGGGCAATCGCGGCCTTGCCAGAGATCAACTCGCGAGCTTCGAGGGTCCACTCGCCAGCGGGCAGGTTGCGTGGCAGACGCCATGCGGCGCGCAATTCGGGAGCGGCGGCGCGCCAGATGTGAAGGTGAGTGGCGCCATCGGAATCGCGGAGTGTCAGCTCGACAGGGAAGGAGGCGTTGATATTTGCGCCATCGGAATCGGTAACGGAAACGGCGTAGCCCAGGGTGTCGCCAAGCGACAGTTTCTCCGGCGCCATCAGACGCACGCCGGTGATTTCCTTCGGGAGGAAGGCGAGGATCTTGCCGGGCGAACGGCGCATGTCAACATCGACGCCCATCAGGCCATCGTCGCCGATTGGCGCATCGATGCGGCGCATTTCCATGATGTCGTAGCAAACGGGCGGACGCGGGGTGAAGGCGATATGCGAGACATGCGGCGCCTGGTAAAGCGTGAGCGACAGGCCCTTGAAACCGACGGGCGAGAAGTTCGCCGCGAAGAGGTATTCGCCATCGCCGCACTTCTGCCAATCGGGACCGAATGGGAGATCGTGGTGGGCGGCTGGCTCGATGTAGCGGGGAAGAACTTCCGAAAGGAGCTTGGTCGTCTCCTCGCTTCGGCGGAATACTACCTCGGTTTCGTAATCGACATAGCGCGGGAACGAACCGCCGAGGCGATCCTCGTATTCATCGAGGTCCGAGTTCAGGCGCACAAGGCCATCGACCGCTAGCTTGCTACCCTTCTCCACCAGGATCGTGGAGCCGGCGGAAGCGAGGCGGCGCAGTTCATTCAGGATATCCTCGGGGCATTCTTCCTCGTAGGCGAAGCCAGGCGCGAAGATCACGGCGTAGCCATCGGCGCGACCGGCGCGCAAATCTTCGTCGCGGATGAAATCTGCGGGATAGCCGGCGCGCAGGCACGCCACCCAGAGCAATTCGCACTGGTGGCCGATACTCGCTGTCTTGCGTGCGCCGAAGTTCGCGGCGGTGCGTGAGTAGTAAACGCCGACCTTGTGGTAGCCCTTTTCGAGCGAAAGCAGGAAGTCGCCGTATGGACGACACACGCCGCGCGCGATGTTCGCCACACTCCACTGGTGGTCCTGCAGCGACGGCGAATCGGTGTCGAAGCTCGTGCAGAAGAAGGTAAAACCATCGACCTTCTGGCCAAGCGCGAGGAAGGCCTGGCGAAGCAAATGGCGGCCGTTCACGCCAGGGCCGTTGAAATCATGTATCTGCGTCCACACCGGCATATCGGGCCTGATGCGGAGGACATCCGCCTGCATCGGCGCAAAGACAGGGCGATCGCCGTAGCCGCCGTCCTTGTACATCACGCACGCGGCGATATCCAGCTCGGCGAAAACACCCGCCTCGTAGCCGTTGGCGGAGATGTTGCCGCCAGGACCGCCCCAATAGCGGTTGAGCACGAAGTTGCGCGATGTCGGCGCGACATCCTTCACAGGACGGGTGATGGCGCTGCACCAGCGGCGCCACATCTCATCCTCCCACGCCGTCCAGCTGCGCGCATAGTCCAAGTCGTCGATCGAGCGCTGACCGAACGGACGGCTCGCAAAGCGCTCCAGCGCCTTTGCGGCCTGGGAACCTGTGCGTCCTGGATACGCCTCGCGATACTCCATTTCGGTCGCGGTATCGAAATCGTTGCCGACCTGCGATCCGTCGTCGCCCGAACGCGAGTAGATTTCATCGTAGATACAGACGCCTTGGAAAATCGGATTGTGACGCATTGAATGCGTTTCGAGACCAGAGAAGCGTGCGCTACCCGCACGGATGCGGGTGCCACGGGGAAGCGAAGTGTCGTTGTAGGTGAAGAGGTTTTCCCAGAAGCGGAGATTGTGGCGGGCGCATGCATCCATGAACTTATCGCGTCCGCTCGGCTGGGCCCACGCCTCCCACGGACCGAGTTCAGGGCGTTCGCGCACGAGTTGCTCGACATCCGAATCCGAGCGCATCACGCGGTCGAGATCGTAGGTCATGCCCATGAAGCCGTTTGCGCCGGCGGCGACCATTTCGTTGACGAGCGCGTCCGCGAAATCGCGATCGCCGCTGTGGAGCAACTGCGCGTATTCGGTGCCTTGCGAATTGTACTTGCCGTTGATAAGCGTTGTGAAGTGGCTGGCGGGTTCCGGATCGACGATCGTAATCGTGACTTCACGCCCGCTCGTGTCGCCGATGGAAGGACGCAGCACATAGTCGCCAGCCGCGAGATTGAGAGTTGTCTCCCCGGCGAGATCGATGATGCGTGTCGCGTGCGAACCGACCGCCATCGGAAGCGTCTCGGAGAAAAGCGTAGTCGCGGCGCCGCGGGGATCGACGAGCTCGAGAGAAAGCGGCGCGCCGCCAATCGCGGACTTGGTGGAATCAGTCGAAAGCGCGCAAATGCCAAGCCAGAAATGCTCGCCTCGGAAGAATGCGGTGCGGGCGCGCGGAGTGAATACGCCCGCGGAACGGGCGGAAGCGCGGGCGATAGTGACGCGCGTTGCAACCGTTGCCTGTGCCGCGACATCATTAGGCAGGCACGCCGAGAAGACCATGTCGTAAACGCCATCGGCGATATCACCTGGAATCGCGCAATCGAGCAACGTGCGGCCATCGGCAGCGGACTGAGCGCATTCCAGGGCGTGAAGTTCAGACGTACCGAAGAGACGGCAGGAGGCTGACCATTGGGCATCGGCGAGCAGATTTGTAGCGCCATCGGACGATGCCTGGACGCTGAACACCGCGTGGTCGCCAGGTTTGAAGTGACGGCTGGAATGCTCGACCAGCGCGACGCGCTGTCCGCCGTCGGAGGAGGTCGTATTGAACACGGCGATTGACTTGTAGGGCGAAGCCGTAAGGTCGCCGCTCACGCGCAACGGCTGGGCATGCTCGCCCGCAAGCACCTCGTAGTCATGGCGTCGAGGATACCAGCTTGTGCCTCCTGTGGGGACACGTTCGGAGAAGTTGTAGGACTCAACGCCCGTCGTAACCAGGCGCGTGCCGGGATCGCCGCGCACGGGGAAACGGTAGAGCGGAATGGAAATCTCGAAATCGTCGAGTTCGATTCCCTCAACGGCCGTCTCCCCTTCCGCGTAGGTAAATGCGATGCCGTCGGGCGAAAGCGAAAAACTTTGTCCAATCGGGTGAAGACGGTAGCCATTGCCGGAAGTATTCGCGGGAAGCCATATCGTGAGCGGGGCGAAGTCGCCGAAAGCGGGGAGAAGCTCCTTTGCGCTGCCGTGCGGACGGCCGCCATTCGAACCCTCGGCGAGCCATGCCGCGACTGCGGCATCGTCGCGTTCCTGTTCAGTGCTATCGCGGACGGCGAGATTCGGAATTGGCGCGAGGCGCATCGCATCGGGAAGCGGGCCTTCAGACGAATTCGCAAGAAGAGCCTTGATTGTCACAGGCCATGCGAGAATCGTGATGGTGTCTCCATCGACCTTCAAAGTCGGGTCATCGGAAGAGATCGCGCCGTCATCGGCGATAGTGAAAGAGTGGTCGCCGGGCCAAATCGTGTGGGTTCCCGCACCGAGATCACGACGCGCGCGCGGTGCGCGACCGACATAGCGGCCATCATGGTAGCGCTCGAAAACGGGTTCGTCGTCGATTCTGACATTTCTGGCCCAAGACCCGAAATCGCGGCCGACCACCTTGAGTTCAACGCCATGCGGCGTATTCACGGGGGCATACTTCGGCCTGTCCCACGAACGGTCCTCGACTGTCGCGGACTGGTCGTCATACGGCGCCATGCGGATTTCGACCTGGAAGGCCAATGCCGCCAGTGGTAGAAAAAGGGCAAAAAGGGTATGGATAAAATGCTTCATTGCACCTGGCGAAAAGCAGAAACCATACCATCGGCGACAATCATTGAACTTTTCGCGCCACCTCCGCCACTTAAATAGTCTGTCCCTTTAAGCAGTTTGAAGCGGGTCAAGGCAACATTGGAGAGATGAAATCGCCTTTGAAAGCAGGGAGAAATTCTGCTACCCTTTCGCGCATGAACAAGATCATTGCTTGTCGGCAGCTTTCCGAAGCCGTCTTCCGCATGGAAGTCGAGGCGCCGCTCGTCGCGCGCGAGCGGCGCGCAGGCCAGTTCGTAATCGTCCAGGTCGATTCCGAGTGGGGCGAACGCGTGCCGCTCACCATTGCGGACGCCGACGCCGGGCGCGGAACGATAACGCTTGTGTTCCAGGCCGTTGGCCGTACGACCATGCTTCTCGCCGGGAAGAAGGCCGGAGATTCGCTTCCAGCGGTGCTCGGTCCCCTGGGGCGCCCGACGGACATCGAGAATTTCGGCCGCGTGGTGTGCGTTGGCGGCGGCATCGGCGTCGCGCCGCTGCATCCGATCGTGCAGGCGCTCAAGGCCGCAGGCAACCATGTGACCGTCATCATGGGCGCGCGCAACAAGTCGCTCCTCATCATGGAGGACGAAATGCGGGCGCTCGCCGACGATTTGATAATCGTGACCGACGATGGTTCATGCGGCCGCAAGGCGCTTGTCACCGAGCCGCTCAAGGAGCTTTGCTCGCAGGATCCAAAGCCCGACAAGTGCATTGTGATCGGTCCGCCGATCATGATGAAGTTCTGCGTAGAGACAACCCGTCCGTTCGGTGTCTCGACAGTGGTGTCGCTCAATACCATCATGATCGACGGCACAGGAATGTGCGGAGGATGCCGGGTGACCGTTGGCGGCGAGACCAAGTTCGTGTGCGTCGATGGCCCTGAATTCGATGGGCACAAGGTTGATTTCGACAACATGATGAAGCGTCTCCGCACCTTCAAGGAGCGCGAGGACGCCGATCGTGCCGACCACAAGTGCCGCATGCAGATGGCGGCTGACGCGCTTGCAAAGGCGTAGGGATTTCCCAATGGCGTTGGCTACTCCAGGACAACGCGCTGGCGGAGCTGGCGGTTCCAGGGCTTTCGGCGGTTTTTTCAGGACCGCCCTGCCATGCGGTTCCGCCCTTTTACGTTCTGGTTTCACGATGGTCGAGCTGATTCTCGCCGTGACGCTTCTCGCGGTGATTACCAGTGTCGCCTATTTCACCTTCGATGCCGGCGTGCGGGCATGGCGGTCTGGATCGGGGATGGCGGATAGCCTGAGCCATGCCGACTACGTGCTTGAGCAAGTCGTGATGGGGCTGCGCTCCGCATACTATCCCGATAGCAAGGGGCCGAATGCCGACTATGGCTTCGTGTTGACCGACGATGAAGCTGACGGTGCTTCCGCCCATGACGTGATTAGTTGGGTCAAGCTCGGCTCCGCGCTGATCGGCTCCAGCAATTCGTTCGCGGGCATCCCGCATCGCGTCGAGATCAGCGTGCGAGACCACGACACCGACCCAGAACTCGATGGAAGCGGTTTCGCGGTCCGTACCTGGCGCATCGACGCGCAACCTGAGGATTTCGACCCAGAAGAGGATGTGGAGCCATTCTTCCTCACTTCGCGCGTGATCGGCATGAACTGCCGCACGCTCTCCCTCGAACAGGAGGATGATGAAGAGGAGCTGACGTGGGACGATGAATGGGAAGACACCAACCGTGTGCCGTTCGCCGTAGAGGTCACGCTTTACCTGGAACCTCCGCGCGAGGACGATGATCCAATTGAGGTCCAGCGCATCGTCGAGATTCCGCTAGCCCAGCTTTCGTGGGCGGACAAGGGAATCAAGTCGCCAATCGCATGGGATCCAAAGGCTGGGGGATCGGGCGGTGGGGCGGCTAAATCGTCGTCTGGTTCAAGCGACACCGGCAAATCTTCCAACACTTCGGAATCCGGCTCCACGCAATCTGGCGGCAGGCGCCGCAACGGCGAAAGGCGCGGCAACAGGACGGAGGCTGCGGATTGAGCGCGCCTATCCATTGCATAGCCCGTCGCCGCGGTTCGGCACTCATCATCGTTCTCTGGACGATCGGCCTGCTCAGCATGCTGGTCATGTCGTTCGCCTTCGACGCGCATCTTGAAGGCAAGATTTCGTCGTCCGCCCGCAAGCGCCGCAAGGCCGAGCATATCGCGCTTTCGGGCATGGCCGTCGCGCAGATGCTCTTTGAACACCAGCAGAATGTCGATGTCGATGCGGAAGCCGAGGATGTCGAAGACGACAAGTGGTACGACCCCGCGGTGGCGTTGAAGACAGGGCGCGGATTCTCCGACTTGAAGGTCGATGTGGGCGAAGGGACGCTGCACCTTTACATGGAGCCAGAGCCAGGCCGCCGCAACGTGAACAAGCTCACGGAGGACGATTGGGACCGTTTGCTCGCAGTCGCCATCGGCGAAAATGCGAATATTCCAGACGACTACTTCGACGAGCTGATCAATTCCTTCTTCGACTGGACCGATGAAGACGATTCGGAGCGGGACAAGGGCGCCGAGTCGAAGTACTACGAGGACCTTGAGCAACCATACCGCGCTCGGAATGCGCCTGTTGAGTCCGTACGCGAGCTTTTGCTCATAAAGGGATTCAGCGAGGCGATTCTTTCGGGTGGCGTGTTGAATCCCGACGACCCGCCGGAAAGCCACATCCACGTTAGCGGCATCCAGGACATGCTTACAACGTATGGCGATGGCAAGATCAATGTGAATGCCGCGGGAAGACGCGTGCTGATGACCCTGCCGTTTTCAGACGATGAAGACATGGAGTTGACGGTTGACTCCATTATCGAGAAGCGCGAGGGAAGGGATCCCGAGGAGGATTACACCGACAAGGATCCATCGTTCAGGAACGTTCAGGATTTCATGTCGCGAGTCCAGGGATTGCCGCCGTCGATCAGTTCCCTCGTGACCACGAGTTCGGATATCTACCGTGTTACCGCGGTCGGCCAGGTGGGGCGTGTCACGCGCCGCATTTGGGCGATCATCCAATACAGCGGAGGCTCGATGCGGGTCATCAGCTGGCGCGAAGAACCATGACCAATCATCCGGAGGATAAACGATGAACTACGCAGGAAACGAAGTTTTCATGACGGCCGCGATCACGGCGTGTCTTGTCGCGGGTGGCGCCGGCATCGCCATTGCGCAGGATGATGTAGCAAAGCCCGCAGCCGAAGTGGCGGATGCCGCGAAGGATGATTACAAGGCGAAGGCGACCGAGCTCATCAATGCAGGCCTCGACTGGCTCAAGGCGAACCAGTCGGAAAGCGGCGCATGGTCCGATGAAAATTATCCCGGACTCAGCGCGCTTGGCTTGTGGGCCATGGCGCGTTCCGGTCGTGAAGACCTAGCGGATTCACGCGCAAAGGCGGCGGCGTACATCTCGCGCTATGTGCAGTCGGATGGTTCGATCTACAAGCCTGCTTCGGGCGGCCGTGGCACTGGAGGTCTTTCGACATACAACACCGCGATATGCATGACCGCGCTTCACGCACACGACAAGGTCGCCTTCCAAAAGGAGATTCTCAAGGCGCGCGAGTTCGTGGCGTCAAGCCAACTCGAAGGCGATTCTGCTCCGGGAGCCGGCGGTTTCGGCTACGAGAAGCCAGTGGTTGGCGGGCGGCCTGGTCGCGCTGATTTGAGCAACACGGGCCTTGCGCTCATGGCGATGCGCCTGACGCAGGACGTGGAGGATCTCCGCCCCGCGGATTCGAAGAATGCCGATGTTGACTGGAAGGCCGCGCTGGCGTTTGTCGAATCGATGCAGATCAAGGCTCCTGGCACGCCCGACGATGGCGCGTTTGGATATGAGGCGTCAGGAGAGCGTGGCGGACAGCGCCCGGGAAGCGCGAATGCCGCTGGCGCACAGGGCATGCGTCCCGCATCGCCAGATACAACACGCGAGGCGGCGCAGCGGGGCGAGCGAAGGGGATCCCCGCAAAATGGCGGGCAGGGGCGTCCGCGCGAATCGCTTCGCACCTTCGGCAGCATGACATACGCGGGGCTTGAGTCGATGATCTACGCGCAGGTGGATCTTGCGGATCCCCGCGTTCGCTCGACGATCGAATGGGCGGGACGCAATTGGACTGTCGCCGAAAATCCCGGGCAGGGCATCAAGGGGCTCTACTACTACTACGTGATCCTTTCGAAGGCGCTTGTGCTGGCCGGGGATGTCGATCTTGTCGCCGAGAATGGCGCGAAAATCGATTGGCGCAAGGATATTGTCGAGCAGCTTGAGAAGAGCAAGGATGCGGATGGATTCTGGGCGAACGAAGACAATACCTTCTGGGAAGGCGATCCCGCACTCGTCACCGCATACGCGGTTCTCGCGCTCGAAAGCGCGATGGGACTCTAGGGTAGGCAATAGGTAAGAGGTAATAGGTAAAAGGTTATGACACTGTCGTCTCATGGACACTTAAATAGTCCGTCCCCTTAAGTGTCTTCCTCTTTTCAAATCAGAATGGATTGGAGGGCATGAGTTCCCAGGCGCGGAAGGAAGAGACGGTGGTCGAGGCGGAGGCGAAGAGACGGATGCCACGGCCGGAAAGTGTGGGATAGATTGCCCGGGCAATGGCTTGCCGGTCGTTGGCGAAGACTTCGACAATGCCGCGGTCGATGAAAACACGCAGCTTGAGGTCTTCGCCATCAGCCAGCTTGAGAGGCGCCTCTTCAACGATCTTCCGTC
>JAZQOE010000058.1:0-42966 GCA_045627705.1 Kiritimatiellia bacterium
CCCATTTCGCGGCGCGCCGTTTTTTTTCTCTAATCGCCTTAGAACTGGAAGGCGCCCCAGAGGGCGGGCTGCATCATGAGCTCGGCCACTTCGTCGGCCACGATGCCGGTCGCCTGGTTGGCCCAGTACACGCGGAGGACGGTGTCCTTGCCGGCGGGGTCGCCAAAGGTGACGCCGAAATCGCCCTTGAGGCGGAGGCCCTCGGCGGGCTTGATGCCAAGCGTCGCGAGCGGGACGGAGGCTTCGACGACATATCCGCCGTCATAGGTCTCGACCTGCACCGCGACATCGTCCAACTGCTTCACGAGTTCCATCGTGTAGCCGCCGCGCCAGACACCGGAGAAGAATGTCTCGGGCGCCTTTTCATCGGAGACCTTACGGTAGATCGCCGCGACATTCGCGCCGTTGTGCGAGCCGATGGAGAGACGGAAATCACCGGCGACCGCATCGCCGCGGTGGACATCCGCATCAGGATCGGTGCCGAGCTGGAAGTCAACGGTGTCGCCCATGGCGTACATGTTCTTGAAGCTCGTGGCGCCGTTGATCCACGGGGTGTTGTCGGCGACGCGCCATGCGAGGTAGAGACGGTCGGCGCCACAGGCGATCCAGGTGCGGATGCGGGCGTTGGCCGGACCGAACTCGGCGAAGGCGGGACCGAAATCACCATCGGGATTGCAGCTGAAGACAACGTCCTTGCGCTGGACTTCGGCGACCTTGGCGGATTCGGCGACGCTGAGGTACTTGACCTTGAAGGCATTCGCCTGGGTCTGGTCGTCTTCGCTCATCGAGAGTTTGCCGGAACCGAGGTGCTTATAGGTGTCAAGCCCGGTGAGCTGCATGTTGATGAAGGCGGTCTTGCCGGCCTGGACGAAGACGCGGCCATCGGTCGCGCGGGTGATGGAACCACCGAAGTCCTCGGCGCCCATTCCCGGCGGCACGTTGTTCATGTTCGCGCCTGGTTCGGCGGATTCAGGCCACTTGATCTTCATGGCATCGCCCTCGAAGAGCCTGCCAATGTAGTAGCCGGCATCGTTGACGAGGTGCCACTCGCCCTTGTCGGTGCCGATAAAGAAGACGTTGTTGAGCGGTTCTGGCATCTTGATAGTGCCGGCGTAGTCGTACGCGGCGCGGATCATGCCCTGCTTCGAGGGCGGCGCGCTGTGGCCGCCATGGACGCCAACGTAGTTGCTTGGATAGGCCGCGACCTTCTTGCCAGTCGCGATTTCAAAGCACGGGACATCGGAGGATTCGGCACCGTAGTGGGCGTTGAAAATCACGTACTTGCCATCCTCGGAAACGATGTTCTTCTGCGCGCCCATGCCGCCACGGCCTTCGCCGGCCGCGACAGCAGAATCGGGCAGGCGCTGGAGTTTATCGACATCGTATTCGGGCGCGCCGCACGGCGACCAGCCTGTCACGGCGATCACGTAGTTGCCGCCGCAGAAGGTCAGCGCCTGGTTCATCGGCATGTACCAGCCGTCGATCCATCCGCCCATGTCGGGAAGGACGCGCTCCTTAACCTCTTCGGGCTGCTCCTGCTGGTCGTCATTGGCATCGGTCCAAACGCGGAGACCGAATGCGCCGCCCTCGTTCACGACGCCATCGGGGGAGGCCATGCGGGGCTCGCGCGGGAGGCAGGTGAGCTTCGTGCGGAAAACCCAATCGCCAGGGCCCTTGCGCTCGTAGATTTCAACGGGGCAGTGCGGCGCCCAGCCGCCACCGACAGCGAGGAACACGCGGCCATCCGGCGCCTGGCCAAAGCGGGCGTTGGCCCAGCGGCCGCGGGAAACGACGGCCACGCACTCGGCAAGGCCGGTCTCTTCGTCGAGCTTCCACTCGCAGTTCAGACCGACCATCGTGAGAGGATCAGTCGGGCAGATCGCGCCGCCACCGGCGCCATAGTGCGTCGGGCCGAAGAATTCGCGGAGGAACTCGCCGGATGCCGCATCCCACTGCGAGAAGCGGCGGGGCTTGTCGTCGGACTCGGAAATCCAGAGGCGGCCATTGGCGTCGATCTTCATGCCGGAGATCGCAAGGAGCCCGTCCTTCTGCCACGGGCCGGTAAGCGCGCGGCCACCCTCGCGGCCGATCGTGCGGACGAGCGCGCCATTCGCGTAAACCTTGACCTGGTTGACAGGCGCATCGAAACCGACATAGACGTTGCCGTCCTTGTCGGCGGCGACGGAACGGGCGAGAGCGCCAACGCCATCGACGACCTTCGAAAGCTCGTTGTTGGCGGTGTTGACCGTGTAGATGGAGCCATCGGCGACAAGATATAGCTTGCCATCGGCGCCGAGGTTGATTGCTCCGGGATTGGCGATCTTGATCTCGCCGACCTTCTTGCCGGATGCGGCATCGACCACGATCACGACATCGCCAGAAGGCTGCGGCTGGCGCCAGCCGCCATTGAACGCGCCAAAGCTGAAGTAGAGCCTGCCATCGGCGACGGCCATGCCGCTACCGGCGATGCCATAGCGCGGAATCTCGGCGCCGGCGGGGAGATAGGGCGTCATCAGCGGATTCATCTCAAGGACGGCGGTATCGGTGCCATCGAAGTTGACGTACTCGCCGCGCGCGGCATTGAGACGGTAGATGACATTGCCCTGGCCAAGATCGTAAACGAGCAGGTTGTCGCCATCGACCGCGACGAACGACGCGCCGCCGAAACCGCCGCGCTTGTGGCGCCACTGCACCTTGCCATCGTAGTTCACGCAGACAAGCGCCTGGCCCGCTTCGGAACCCGTCCAGCCGAGATAGACGCGCTCGGCG
Source organism: Kiritimatiellia bacterium (assembly GCA_045627705.1). Lineage (GTDB taxonomy): Bacteria > Verrucomicrobiota > Kiritimatiellia > RFP12 > JBMNHG01 > JBMNHG01. Next base: position 2,770 of record JAZQOE010000058.1, read on the forward strand.
TCGCAATCGACGGTGTTGGGGTTGCCTTGGTCGCCGCCCCAGTTTCCGCCGGGGCAGTCATACGGAGCAACACCGGCGTTCGCGGCCCAGCCGACAAGCTTGAGGTCGAGCGCCTTGCGATAGATCGCCTCCCAGGTATAGTCGCCGACAGGGACGGGATCGCCGTATATCTTTGCGTTCTGGGTGGCGAGGCCATCCCAGAGGACCTCGTGCTCGCCCTTGGTCAGGAACTCGGCGTTGAGGAGGTTGCGCACCACGAAGCCATTCGCGTCGCGGATGATGAGCGATACAAAGCCATCTTCGGGCATATCGAGGTTGATCGCCTTGAAGCCCTCGAGTTTCTCCTCGACGTAGAGGCCGTCCCACTTGACTTCGGGAAGGCCATCCTCGTTGAGCGAAACGGGGAAGGTGCGGCCGTCGGAAAGGCGTACCGGCATCGGCTTGCCATCGGGTTCGCCGAGCAGTTTCACCACGCCCCAGAGCTGATTCGCGGAGAAGGCGAAAACGCGGTCGGGGGTGACACCCGGACGAAAGAGGTCCTTGGTCGAGATGCGGAGCTTCGAACTGGTGCCGAAGTTCGGCTCGTAGGTCATCACGATCGTGTCGCCCGTCTTCGGCGTGTATCCTTCGGGGGCGAGGAGTTTCCACGGAACCGAGATTTCCTGCGTGTAGCCGGAACCATCCTCATTCACGAGGAAGGCCTGCTTCGCGCCGAGGTCGAGCATGTTTTTCACGCCGCCCTGGTCGAAATTGCGACCGTAGGTGCAGGATACGCCGTCGCGGCCATCGCGGCCGCGCCAACCGTCGAGGTGCGTGCAGCGCTCGGTGTCGGAACCGCGCTGCGTGGTCTCGCCGGTCGCATCGACGATGATTCGGAGCTGGAGGCAGTCGCCGGCGAAGCCCATGTCCGAACCAAACATGCCGGGGTTGTTGAGCGGTGTCGTATCGATCCAGCGGGAGAGAATGTAGAAGTTCTCGTCGTCATACGCGGCGGTCTGCCACGAAGCAAACTGGTCGCGGTAGTTTTCGACATCCGAGCAGATCAGCATCGATCCGGAAAGATCCCAGTCGTCGAACTTGCCATCGACCGTGATCGGGCCTTTGGCCTTGAAGACCTTGAACTGGGTGTGTTCGGTCTCCGTCGCGTGCGAAGGCATCGCGGCGAGGGCGAGCGCGGCGGCGGAAAGACCGAGCGCGGCGCCTTTGAGCGTGGGCTTCATCCAATTTGGATGCATACTGTAAACTCCTGTGTGGGATGGTGACAAAAAAGTTGGAGTTAAAGCATAGCAAAAACCATTCCATTGAGGGAAGTACCATGAAAAAAATTCAGGAAGCCACAATTTGTTTCGCCATTTGGGAATCCGCTTTTTGCGGCATCCGCACGCGCTTGCGGGAGCATGGGCGAGGATGCTATCATCGAAACCATGGAGAAAGTGGTTTTCGATACCGATATCGGTTCCGATGTAAACGGCACCCTTGCCCTCGCATGCTGATGGACACGCGACCGATACGTGCGATCTTCTGGGATTGGAACGGGACATTGCTTGATGACGCGCACGTATGCGTCGCATCAATCAATCGTCTGCTCGCCCCACGCGGCCTGCCGCTTATAGATGTCCCCAAGTACCGCGAATATTTCGTCTTTCCGGTAATCGACTACTACCGCAAACTCGGGTTCGACATAGACCACGAGGATTGGGATGCGCTCGCGCGCGAGTTCCATGCCGCCCTGCGGGAGGTCGATGACAGTTCGTTGCGCCCCGAAGCGATTCCCGTCCTTCGCAAAATAAAGGCGCTCGGCATCCCGCAGTATGTCCTTTCGCTTTGCGAGCAATCCATCCTTGAGCGCAAGGTGAAGGGATGTGGCGTGAGCGATTGCTTCGCCAGGTTGCAGGGCGTCGATAATCTGGACGGCGGCTCGAAAATCGAGGTGGGACGTCACTTGATCGCAAGCCTCGCCCTCGATCCCGCCGACGTGCTGATGATCGGTGACACCCTCCACGATTCGGAAGTTGCGTGCGCCCTAGGCTGCCGCTGCATTCTCGTCGCCTGCGGACACCAAACCCCTGCGCGCCTCGCTGCGTCAGGGCGCACGATAGTCCCCACATTGAATGACGCGCTAGATCTCATTCGAACCCGCACTATTTAGCGGTGCCAGTCCCAACCTCGACGATTTCCGCAATGCCTTTCCCATCCATTCTCACTAGCAATTAAAACGGGGGCAGACCCCGATTTCAAAGGGCTTCCTACTTCTTACTTCTCCAGTTCTTCCAGGCGCACGATTTCCTTGCCCTTGAACTGGTAGAGGATGAGGTGGAGCTGGGTGCCCTTCGCAAGTCCGGGGACGAGCGGGTCCGCCGCGTAGCGGCCCAGCTGCGCGATGCCCTCTGCGGCCTTTTCCGCGAGTTCCGCGTCCGTCGCATCCGCCTTCGAGTGCTTCAGCTCGATAATGTAGCTGTGCGGGACGTCGCCATGGTACACGCGCTCCGGGAAGAGCAGGAAGTCGCAGAAGCCGCCGCCGAGCTCCAGCTCCGCGCGGGCGAGGTAGTACGGGAGGTGCCCGAACTCCGCCTGCATGTAGCCCTGGATGCGCACTTCCGCCCCGATCGAGCCGCGGATCGGCGTGGTGCCCGCGAAGTCCGCGGCGAGGCGGCGCAGGAACGGCTCCCACGCGCCGCGGTAGGCGAACTCGTGGGCGAGGTCGTTCCACTCCAGCCAGTCCGGCGTGGATTCGCGGCGGTAGGTGTCGCGGAGGTAGTTGAATATCTGCCTCTCGACGCAGATGTTCGGCACGCGGTAGAAGATGCGTCCCTCGCGGCGCTCGGCCATCGACAGCACGCCGTAGTAGTGGAAGAGCGAGCGGAAGTTCTCGGGCTTGATTATCGCGTCGGCCGGGAAGCTCGGCACAAGCTCGAAGGTGATCTCGCCATTCGACGCGATCTCCTCCGTGAGCGGCGGGACATCCTCCACGTTCTGCGCGCCGGCCGCGCGCTGCAGATCGACGATCGTCTCCAGCTTGTCGTAGTCCGTCGATATGTTCGCATCGACCATGTTCTCGGGCGGGACGCCGTCCAGCACCATCGACTTCAGGTGGTACAGCACCATGTCGGAGTTGAAGACACACTCCCTGCCAACCATCTCACGCGAGAAGCAGTAGCCGTCGTACCACGGCTTGATCGACTTCACGATGGCCCCGGGGTCGCCGGCGGTGAATTCGCCGGCGCCCTTGAAATCGCGGTAGATCCGGAGGACCTCCTCCTCGGAGAAGCCGAGCATCGCGTTGAAGCGGCGGTCCTGCGAGATGTTGGTCGCGATGTTGAAGCCGCTCGTCAGGTCGTCGAGCGTGACGGGCGAGACGCCGGTCATGAAGATGCGGTCGAAATTCCCCTTGAACAGCTTGAACCACTCGCGGTAGAAGCCCGTGCCGTGGGTGATCGTCCGGTATGGATCCTTGCCCGCCGAACGGATGAGCGAGTTTGTGAAGTTGTCGTACTCGTCGATGAAGAGGTAGAGGGGGATGCCGAGTTTTTTTGCCCGGCGGATGATCATGTCGAACTTGATGCCGACATTGGCCTCGCGGCACCGGTCAACGAACTCCCCGTCGAAAATCTCCAGGTAATCGTCCAGAAAGGCGTCAAGGCATACGGTCAGGTAGCTGGCGAACTTGCCTTCAAGCGTTGGATCGACGCCCTTGCCCACCTGGGAGAAATCGAGCGCCAGAACCATGTACCTGTTGCGGTTCGTCGTGGGGTTCGCGGCGATGGCGAGTCCGCCGAAGTATCTTTCGAAGTTGTCCTTCTCTTTCAGGTCGTAGTAGTACCTGAGCATATCGACCATGAGCGACTTGCCGAAGCGGCGCGGGCGCACGAAAAAGACGAACGATCCGGCGCGCTCCAGCGTGGCGATGAAGCCCGTCTTATCGACATAGTAATAGCCCTCGTTGCGGATCCGCCTGAAATCCGAAATCCCGTATGGGATGCTTTCTGCGCCCAATTTGTTCATGTGTGAATTGTAGCACATCACGCAGCGGAATGGAACAGTCAACGGAAACGTATTATGAACGTTTTCCAGATGAAAGGTAACGAGGTAAAAGGCAAATGTGACAATGGGCATGTTCCGCACCATTTGCACTTCGCCATTGACTGTCGATTGGCGGTGACTCAAAATGGCGCGCATGAATCCAAAGGAACGACTTGACGTACTGGTTGCGACGCGGGGTCTCGCGGAAAGCCGCGAACAGGCGCAGCGGTTGATCATGGCTGGCGACATTCGCATCAACGGACAGCCCGCGACAAAGGCTGGACAGCGCTATCCTATCGACATCGAGATCGAGCGCGTCGCGCCGCCGCGCTTCGTCAGCCGTGGCGGCGAAAAGCTCGAAGGCGCTTTCGCCGCGTTCCCAATCGATGTCACCGGACTCGATTGTCTCGATGTCGGCGCATCCACCGGCGGGTTTACCGATTGCATGCTGCAGCATGGCGCCTCGCATGTGACGGCGCTTGATGTCGGCCACGGACAGCTTCACGAGAAGATGCGGCAGCATCCGCTGGTCACCGCCATCGAAGGGTTCAACGCGCGCTTCATGACGCTCGCCGATCTCCCTTCTCAACCCTCGTTCGCGACTGCCGACGTATCCTTTATTTCCCTCAAGCTCATCCTTCCGAGAATCGCCGATGTGCTCGCGCCAGGCGGACAGGCCATAACGCTCATCAAGCCGCAGTTCGAGGCCGGTCGCGCGCAGGTTCCGCATGGCGTGGTGCGCGATCCCGCGGTGCGACAGGCAGTGTGCGACGAAATCAAGCGCTTTGGTACCGAGGAACTCCACCTCGAATGGCTCGGCATCGCTACATCCCCGATCACCGGCCCGCAGGGCAACGTCGAATTCCTCGCATGGTGGCGTAAACCATCGCGCGCGGCAATCCCCAATTGACTACCGAAGGTGTTAGTGAGAAAATCAATGCCTATGAGCAATATTCCCCCAAAGCAGCCGATGAAGGGTGCTCGTTCCCCCAATCTCGGGCAAAACGGTTTCCCGCAGGACGATGAATCTGTCTTCGCCCAGTCCTCCGCCGATTCGCCAATCGACGATGCGATGGCGGAACCTGGCGCGCTTGTCTCCATCCACCAGGCCGCGCTTCACGCAAACGCCGAATCATTTCCAGTCCTCAAATCGTTCCAGGATTACATTGAGGCCGAACGCGCTCGCGCCCGCCGCCGCATGACAATGATGGCAGGAATGTTTGTCGCGATGATGCTGATTGTCGTGACTGGTTTTATCGTGGGTGGCGTGTTCCTGTTCAACTATATGTCGCGCCAGCAGGATGCGCTGATCGAAATCGCGCTCAATCGCGCCAATGTACCTGCGACTAAAGTCGCAGGCTCCGATATTGCCCCCGCGAAGGTCGCAGGCTCCGATATTGCCCCCGTGAAGACCGCAGGCGCCGAGAGCGCACCCATAGCGCCCGCAATGCCAGCGATAGAAGTCGCGAATACCGAGAGTATCCCCGCGGAACCCGCGATACCTGCGACCAAAGTCGCAGGCGCCGATATTGCCCCCGCGAATGTCGCAGACTCCGATACCGCCCCAGCAGAGGTCGCAGGCGCCGAGAGCGCACCCATAGCGCCCGCAATGCCAGCGGTAGAAGTCGCGAATACCGAGATTGCGCCCGCAATTCAAGCGGAAGAGATCGCCAATACCGACATCGCTCCAGTGTCGCCAGCGGAGGAAGTCGCGAATTCCGAAACCGTAGCGGAGACTCCTCGGCGCGAACCGATCGAAAGCATAAAAGTCACTGCAAGCGTAGAACCTCCGCCAGAGGGCTTTGCCGCCGAAACGGTCTATGTCCCCTCCCCCGCATTCGGCGATGAGCGCATTCCGTGGAAGTATCTGCTCCCGACAAAATGATTCCCTGAACCATGCCAGTTTTCGCATATACCGCCCTTGAAGGCGGAAAGCGGACGCAAGGCCGCATCGAGGCGCCTGACCGTCGTGCGGCTATGGCGCAGATCGAGCGCAAGGGACAGACCCCGATTTCGCTAAAGGAGACGGTCGCCGAAACCGCCGCCGCATCGACACCGTGGTGGAAGCTTTCATCGGGCAATCCGCTGAAGATGAACCAAAAGGAAGTCCTCCTCTTTACGACTGAGTTGAGTGACCTTCTCGCCGCGGGCATGCAGCTCGGGCAGGCTTTGAACTGTCTCGCGGGACACGGGGAAACCCCGACGGCGCGTGTTTGCGCCGACTTGCGCGACCGCATCATCGGCGGTTCATCACTTTCCGATGCCGTCAACGCCCATCCCGATTCCTTTCCAAAGCTCTATGGCAACATGATACGCGCGGGCGAGGCGTCTGGCGCGATTCCCGAAGTCCTCCACCGTCTTGTCGAGCACTACGAGCGCATCCAGGGAATGAAGGCGCGCATCGTCCAGGCACTTTCCTACCCGGCAATCGTCCTCGTGCTCGGCATAGCCACCGTAATCTACGCGATGGTGAAGATCATCCCGCAGTTCATGACGGTCTTCAAGAACATCGGCACGACACTTCCTCTGCCCACGCGGATACTGATCGGCATGAGCGACTTCACCATAAAGTACGGCATTTTCCTGCTAGTTGGGTTCATCATTGTCGGCGTGCTACTGAAGCGCTATATCGGCACCCCGAATGGCCGACTGCAGCTCGACACCATCAAATTGCGCATGCCACTCGTGAAAGGCATCGTCGCGAACGGCATTTATACGAACATGGCAAGCACCCTCCAGACGCTCCTCTCAAACGGCGTCTCGGTCCTCAAGGCGCTCCAGATCACCGAGGAAACCGTGGGCAACGCGGTCATCGCGCGCGAACTCCACAACGCCCGCGAACGAGTGACCGACGGCACGACCATCTCCGGTCCGCTCGCCGCAAGCAAGGTTTTCCCGACCACAATGACAGACCTGCTCGCCATCGGCGAACGCACCGGCGACATGCCGGCGGCGCTTGCGAACATCGCACGGCGCTACGAAAACGAGCTTAACCGCAACATCAGCCTTTTCACGATGGCCCTCGAACCAATCATGATCGTGATTGTCGCCGCGGGCGTAGGATTCGTCGCCATCAGTATCCTAATGGCCGTGTTCGAGGTAACGAGTGGCCTAGGCGCACAGTAAAAACGGTGCGCCGTTTTTTCCCAATTGGACTTCATTCAAGGAGGAACGAAAATGAACAAGCACGAAAACAATGCGGCCCGCGCGGCACGCGCAGGCTTCACGCTGGTCGAACTTCTTCTCGTGGTCGCCATTCTCGCGACGCTCGCGACAGTCGTCGCCGTCAAATTCGGCGGCCTGGGCGAACAGTCCCGCATCGCCGCGACGCGCACCAGCATCAACTCAATCAAGACCGCGGTCGAAACCTACGAGATCCGCATGGGCAAGTATCCCGGCTCCCTCGATGACCTGACAGTCGGTTCCGACAGCGCGCCCGCCCTGCTCGAAAAAGGCTCCATAAACGATTCTTGGGGCAACCCCTTCGAGTTCAAGAAGACCGGCACCTACGATTTCAAGATCGTCTCCGCAGGCCCCGATGGACAAATGGGTACCGAAGACGACATCACAAACTGATCGAATTGAATCGCCTTCCCCGGCGGACCGGATGCAACCGCATTCGCCCGCCGTCGATTTACGCCAAGATGCGCCTCCGCGCAAAAAACACAAAAGGCGCCTTCACGCTCCTTGAACTGCTGATGGTCATCGTGATCATCGGCGTGGTCGCCGCGGTTGTATCGCCGCGCATCGGAGCCGCGATGGGCGGCGGGAAACTGCGCGTCGGGACGCGCAGCATAATGCAGTCCGCGCGCTACGCCCGTACCATGGCGCTACTCCACCAGATCGATATCGATCTGATCTTCGACCTTACGCCAGACAGCGCAAAGGTGCGCGTCGAAGTCGCCCCTGTCACAGGCGAGCGCGCCGACGGCGGATCGACAGGACGAGTCGAACTGCCGAAAAAAGACGGGGAATCCGGTTCCCAGGAAACAGGCCATCCCGAAGAAAACGGCGCGCCGCTTTCCCACGATTCCGCCCTTTCTCCGCGATTCGATAGCGACAGCGACAAGTTCGGTTCCGCAATCTCCTCCGGCGCGCAAGTCTCCGCTGCCGCCCTCGCCGAGGAGATCGCCACGGAGATCGAATCCCCTGGCTGCACATTTTCCTTCGAGGGCTACACCGACACCCGGGACGATTCCAGCAAGGGACTCGAAGGCGAGGGAAGCGAAGCGCGCATCCGTTTCAACAGCAACGGCACATGCCGGCCCTTCGCAGTGCGCGTGAGCATAACCGACGACGACGCACTCTATGTGATGTTTGACATCCTTGGATCCGCCAAAGTTTCCGAGGAGGCACCACGGTGAAACGCCTTCGCTCAAAGAGCGGCATGACGCTCATCGAAGTCCTGATAGCGACCGTCATCCTCGCTGCCGGACTCACCTCGCTCCTCGTCGGCATTTCGTCCTGCCTTGGCGTCATGCGCGCGTCACGCGAGTTCGCCACCGCGCAATGGGTGCTCGGAATGGGCGAACTGAAATACCCGATTCGCGCCGTCGAGGAAATCGAAGACCTGAATATCGATGGCGATGACTCGATCGCCGATGGGTTCGTGTTCTCCCGCGAAGTCGAGGAGAAGGAACTTGAAGACGATGAAATCGATGACGGTCTTTACGTCGTCCATACTCGCGTGACCTGGGGCAATGGCCAGGAAGGCCAGCGCGAAGAGGTCATCCGCCTCGTCTGGTTGAAACCCGAATAATAGTTTTTTGGGGAATTACCGCACCGTATCGAGAATCAAATCGCGAGGTTTAACTGGCGATTGCGAAATCTCGATTGCAGACTGCGCGTGGGAAATGAGCGAACGGGCGAGAGCTTCGTCCGCCGCATGCAGCCGCAAAAGCGGTGCGCCGCTTTTTATCGGTTCCCCCATTTGAACCAGCGAACCGACACCGACAGCATGGTCGATTACATCCTCTGCTCGCGTGCGGCCCGCGCCAAGCTGCAATGCGATGCGCCCGATCGCCTCCGCATCGACATTCGATACATATCCATCGCGCGGCGCCGGGACATCGATCTGGATTGGTGCAATTGGGAGAAGCGGCGTCGCTGGATCGTCCGCAATGGCAGGATCGCCGCCCTGCGCCGCCACCATCTCGCGGAATTTCGCAAGCGCGGCTCCATTGTCAAGCAAGCCAGCCAAACGCGAGTACGCCGCCGATTCGTCTGGCGCGGCGCCCGACGTAGCAAGCATGAGCGCGCCAAGCCGCAGCGTGAGTTCGCGCACGTCCGCAGGGCCTTCGCCGCGGAGGATCGCGATTGACTCGCGCACTTCGAGCGCATTTCCCGCCGTGCGACCGAGCGGCTGCGACATGTCCGTTACCAGCGCGGCCGCGCGACGTCCCAGGCGTTTCGCCGAGTTGAGCAGGCTTGTCGCAAGCGCACGCGCCGAAGCCGCATCGCGCATGAACGCGCCAGAACCGCACTTTACGTCGAATACGAGCGTTCCAGCCCCTTCCGCGATTTTCTTCGAGAGGATGCTCGCGGTGATGAGCGGGATGCTGGGGACTGTCCCCGTTACGTCGCGCAGCGCATAGAGTTTTCTGTCGGCGGGCGCAAGCCTATCCGTCTGCCCGATGATCGCGCAGCCGATTTCCGCGACAATGCGCTTGAAGGCGGGAATGTCGAGGCGCGTGTCGAACCCTGGGATCGACTCGAGTTTGTCGAGGGTGCCACCCGTGATTCCAAGACCGCGCCCGGAAATCATCGGCACGGCAACGCCAGCGGCTGCGACGAGCGGCGCGAGCGGCAGGGAGATTTTGTCGCCGATGCCGCCTGTCGAATGCTTGTCGGCGGATGGACATGACAGGAACCCGAAGTCGATGGAGTCGCCCGAATGGAGCATTGCATCGGTTAGCGCGGCGGTTTCCTCATCGTCCATCCCGCGCCACAGTATCGCCATCGCAAGCGCGGCGACCTGGTAGTCTGGGATCTCGCCCGAGGTGAATCCATCGACAAATGCCTTGATATCCGCTGGCGCGAGTGCGTGTCCATCGCGCTTCTGTTCAATCAGCCATTGGGGTATCAGCATGGTGTCACCATTAGTGCCGTTGTTTCGGAAAGCTCGATTATCGCGCCAAGAACGTCGCCGTTGATGCCGCCGAGCTGGCGCTTCGCGAAGACAAGCGCGATCGCCGCGGCGACAAGCGAGGAAAGCGTCGCCGCCAGCGCGATGCGCCATGAAAGCGCGAACATCGGCGCCATGAGAAACGTCGCGAGCGCAAGCTGGGCGAGTCCAAGTCCATCGCGCGCCTTCGCCGCCATGCCCCTTGGATTCGCAAGCGGGATCGCGCGTATCGCAAGCGCAAGGGACACGACCCATCGCGCAGCGACAGGCGCCGCGAGAACAACAAGCGGCGTGTTTGAATCCGTAAACGTAAGTATCGAGGAAAGCGCGGCGAACTTGAGAAGCAAAAGTATCGCAAGCCCGACAACTCCAAAGCCGCCGAGATGCGGATCGGCCATGATCTCAAGGCGTCGTTCACGCGATGCCGATGCGAAACAGCCATCGCAGAAGTCGGCCCAGCCATCGAGGTGCAGCGCTCCGGTTGTCCACGCGCCGACAGCCACCAGCAATGCCGCGATCCCCATCGAACCCATCGCCAACGGCGCCTTGCCGAATAGCGGCGCGTAACGCAGCCACGCCCATGCGACAAGAAGCGAGATGCCGCCGACGGCATAGCCCGCAACCGGGAAGCATCCAGCGATTCTGCCCCAGCGGAGATCATCCTCCCACTTCACGCGGACAGGGATGCGCGTTAGGAGGGCGATCGCCTGGAACGGCCTACGATAGAGGCAACAGAAAGAATTGAGTTTCATTTTACACCAAATTGCTCAAGCCACTCGCAAAGCCTTGGATAAATCTTCGCGGAATCGAAGACCTCCTCGGCCATCTTGCGTGAATTGCTTTTGAAAGCGGCAAGCCTTTCGCGATCGTCCGCAAGTGCTAGTACCGCATTTCGGCAAGCAGCGATATCGCCAGTCGGATACCATGCGCCAGCATCGTATCGCGAAACCAGCGAGCGCGTTTCGCCCGAAAGCGTTTCGAGAATCGCCAGCCCCGCAACGGCGTAATCCGCGAGTTTGTTCGGCAAGGCGACCATCGACCTGTCAAACATCGGAATCAATCCCGCGTCGCAATTCGACAACAGCGATGAAAGCGCGGCGGCATCAAGCTGTCCGTGGAACCTGATCGCTGGGCAATCCCCCGCAAGAGCGCGAAGAGACTGTTCATCGGGTCCCGTCCCCGCAAGGTCGAGCGTGACTGCATGGCCCTCCGAGACAAGCGACCTTATCGCATTGATCGCGGTTGCGAGATCGTATGAACGCCCCATGTTGCCGATGTATGCGAGACGCAATGCAGAGGCCGTCGAAGGCGCACGCGCGCATTCGCACATCTCGATTCCGAGATGGCCGAAAGCCGTCTGACCCTTGGCGCCGTTCGCGCGCGCCCAGTCGATGTACGCCTCGCTGACAGCCATCACGCCGTCGGACCCGGCAAAGGAGCGGCGCGCCGCTCGCCATCCGCGGCAAAGCGCGACCAAACAAACCGCATGCGAAAGCGCCGATGGGAATGGGAGCAGTTGCTCGAAGACCGCTGGCCATGCGTCCTGGATATCGACCACGACCCTGCATCCCCAAAGCTCGCGAAAACGGCGCGCCGTTTTTCCGGTATCGAGCGGAGGCAGACTCACGACAACCAAATCGGGGCGCCGCAGCATTCCGCGCTTTACGCCGTTGAGCGCGGCATCTTCCCATGCCGTCGCATAGCGGGCGTGGCTGCGTATGCGCGCGAAACAGATGTTGCGGCGGTATGGAAGGGTCGGGATGAGACGCATCTCCACGCCGTTGGCATTCATCCATCCGTGCGTCTTGCCTTGGATGCCTGCGATCTCCATGAGAAGCGGCGCACCCGAAACGGAAGCCAGGGAAGCGGCGTCGCGATGCGCCTTGCGCACATGGCTGAAATCGCTTGTCCACCAGACAACGCTATGGCCGCGCCGGACAAGCTCTGCGGAGAGCATCGCGTAGCGTTGCGCGCGCGCCCCTTCCTCTGAAAGGTTATCGAATGGATTGTTTAGCCAAATAGTCATGTCTTCACCTGCGACACAGGATTCGATGATACGCCGCATCACCGGATATGTCACTAAACTATCGATCAAGACATTTGACAAATTTCACACCATGGTCTTAACTCTTTCCTTCGCGTTTTCATCACCATCGTCCTGCACAACAATGGCACTTCTCGGTCTTCAAGAGGCATCCCTCAGTTTTGGCGGCGCGCCGCTTCTCGACGGCGTCACGCTCAACATCGAACGCGGCGACAGGATCGCCCTGCTCGGCGCGAACGGCGCCGCCAAGTCATCGCTCCTGAAACTCCTCGAAGGCGAATACCCGCCTGATTCGGGCAAGGTCGTCCGCGCCGCCGGACTCCGCATCGCGTCGATGCCACAGCAAGTCCCGACAGACCTCGTCGGCAGCGTGCTGGACATCGTCATCCCCGGTCACGACGCCATCGGCGCGGACCCAGACCGCATCATCCGCGCCGAACAGACCGTAAAGCGCATCGGGCTTGATCCCAAGGCGGCGTTCCAGACGCTCTCTGGAGGATCGCGGCGCCGAGTCCTCCTCGCCCGCGCACTCCTCGATGAACCAGACCTCCTGCTTCTCGACGAACCCACGAACCATCTCGACATCCCTTCGATCGAATGGCTCGAGGAATTTCTTCCCCGCGCATGCAAGTCATTCCTGTTCGTAACCCACGACCGCGCGCTTCTGCGGCGCCTTGCGAATCGCATCGTAGAACTCGACCGCGGCCGTCTGCGCGACTGGTCATGCGACTACGACACATTTCTGCGCCGCAAGGAAGAGGACCTCGAGGCCGAAGCGAAAATCTGGGCGGCGCAGGACAAGAAACTCGCACAGGAAGAAGCCTGGCTCCGCCGCGGCGTGAAGGCGCGCCGCACGCGCAACGAGGGACGCGTCCGCGCACTCGAGAAACTCCGCGCCGAACGCGCAGAGCGGCGCGAGCGCACAGGCACGGCGAAGATGTCCGCGCAGGATGCGGAGCGCACTGGTTCGATCGTGATCAAGGCGACGGATATCTCATTCTCCTACGAAAAAAACGGCGCGCCGCTAATCCACCCCTTTTCCACGCTCGTGTCGCGCGGCGACCGCATCGGCATTCTCGGCCCGAACGGCTGCGGCAAGTCCACGCTGCTGTGCCTGCTGCTCCCGCCAGACTCGGGATTCGGCGAACCGCTGACGCCCCAAACCGGCGAGGTGCGTCACGGCACCAACCTGAAGGTCGCATACGCGGACCAGCTGCGCGCCTCGCTTGACGACAACCTCACGCTTGCCGAAGCCGTCGCGGAAGGACACGAGGAAGTCATGATCGACGGAACACGCCGCCATGTCCTCGGCTACCTCCAGGATTTTCTCTTCTCGCCAGACCGCGCCCGCCAGCCCGTCGGATCGCTTTCGGGAGGAGAACGCAACCGCCTCCTCCTCGCCCGGCTCTTCGCGCAGCCCTCGAATGTGCTGGTGCTCGACGAACCGACAAACGACCTCGATCTCGACACCCTTGACTTGCTCGAGGAACAACTCGCGAACTACAAGGGCACGATTCTGGTCGTAAGCCATGACCGCGCATTCCTGAACAATGTCGTGACGAACACCCTCGTGTTCGAAAAGCTCGATCCTGCCAATCCGTCGGCTCCAGCGCTTGGCTCTGAGGATGGATGGCTCGTGAACGAGTATGCCGGCGGTTACGACGATTGGGAGAAGCGTCGTCCCAAACCGCCAGTGCAGGTTTCCACCGAGAAGCCAACGACACCCGCGAAGCCCGCAAAGGAAAAGCCCCGCAGGCTATCCTTCAAGGAAAAGCGGGAACTCGAGGAATTGCCGGCGCACATTGAGGCGCTTGAAAAGGAACAGGCGGAACTAAACGCGAAAATCGCCGATCCCGCCTTCTACCGCGACGAGACGCCGGAAACAGTGCAGGGTGTCCGCGATCGGATTGACGCCATTGCGCCGGAACTCGATGCCGCCTTCGAGCGTTGGACGGCGCTCGAGGAAATCGCAAGCCAGAGCTGATTTGATCCCGCCGGTTATTCGGGAAGCGGGCCGGCGAGCGTTTCGAAATCTTCGAGGGTCGAGGTATCGCACGCGGTTGCGAGGTCGCAAAGCATCTTCACGCGCGGCGCGTTCGAAGCGCACCAGCGGCGGGCTATCGCGAGTTGACGCGCCCCACCCTTCGCCGCGAAATCGCAGAAGAGCGCGCCGGAGAGCAGAAGCGAAGCAATATCGACTATCTTCCGCGCATGGAGATCACGCTCCTGCGCAGTGCGCGCCTTGAACGCTGCCACCGCTTCGTCGAGCTGCGAGAGTCCATCGCGCAGAAGCGCGACCGATGGCGCGAGAGATGTGTCCCACTCGCGCGAATCGAGTATCGACAAAACGATTTCCGCAAGCGTCCCCGAAAGAACCGAAGGTGCCGCGGCAATGACCTGCAGTTGCGTCGTTCCTTCGTAGATCGTGGTGATTCGGCTGTCGCGCAAATGGCGTTCGACAGGATAGTCCTTCATGTAGCCGCTGCCGCCAAGCACCGCGACCGCGGAGTTTGAAACGCGCATCGACATCTCCGAAGCCGTGTACTTCGCAAGCGGAGTAAGGAGCTTGTTCCATCCGCGATACTTGCGCTCCTGCGTCCGCAGCGCCTTCAACGCATCTGCATCGGGTGCTTCGGGGGAACGCATCAGGCGGCCTGCGCCATCCTCCATATCGACGCACCACGATGCGAAGTAGGTGATCACTCGTGCCGCCTGCAGATCGAGATTCGCCTCTACGAGCAGATCGCGAACGGCGGGCAGATTCTCGATCGCCGTGCCATACTGCTTCCGCGAATGCGCATAGTCGCGGGCGACGCGGTATGCCGCCTCGCCGATGCCGACGCTCTGCGCCGCGATTCCAATGCGCGCACCGTTCATCAGCGACATCACATACGAAATCAAACCGCGCTTGCGTTCACCGATCAGTTTCGCCGGGGCATCGTCGAAGAATATCTCGCAAGTCGGGCTGCCATTGATGCCAAGCTTGTGCTCAAGACGGCGGATCTTCACGCGAGGGCCGCGCTCGACAAGCAGGCACGAAAGGCCACGGGCGTCTGTCATCGCCGGCTCGGTGCGGGCTAGCACGAGCAGGACATCGCCACATCCATTCGTGATAAAGCGCTTCACGCCGCGAACGAACCAGTTTCCGTCGGCATCCTGGTAGGCGCGGGTCTTCACCGACTGCAGATCGCTTCCCGCATCTGGCTCGGTAAGCACCATCGCGCCTGTCAGCTCGCCGCTCGCCATGCGCGGAAGGTATTGCTCCTTGATCTCCTCGCTTGCGAAGGAATTGATTGTCTCCGCGATTCCCTGCAAGCCATAGAGATTCATGAGCGAGGCGTCCGCGCGGCTCACGATATCGTTCGAAATCGAATAGAGAAGTTGCGGACAGTTTATGCCGCCGAAGCGATACGGCAGCGTAAACCCCATGAGACCAGCCTGGCCAAGAAGGCGCACAGCCTCGGCAATGCCAGGGGCGTATGAAACGGTTCCATCCGCATTCAGGGTATTGCCGACCCTGTCGGTTTCCTCGGCTGTCGGCGCGACGCGGTCGCCAGCGATTTCACCGATCGTCTCGAGAACGCGGCGGTAGTTGTCGATGGCATCGGCGGAATCGGTTGGAGCGCAATCGAATTCCTTCGCGAAACGGAAGTTCTCCTCGCGCGCAGTGGCGATGGAAGAGAAATCCATGTGGTCGAAGAGGAAGCGGATGGACTCGTTGTCCTGGAAGAAATTGGGCATGGCGGCACCATTTAGGGAGGGCGACTAAAGTCGCCCACTCCGATACGGTCTAGTCCTCCGAAGGAGCGATGGTTTCTTCGGAGGCAGTGGCATCGCCATTCGCCGGAATGGGTGCTTCAAGTTCGGCGGGATCGATCACCTTGGTTTCCTCGGAGACATCAAGCGAAATGCCCTGCAAGCGTTCAGCGGCGGAAGGCAGCGGCTCGTCCTTGGAATCTTCAGCGGCATCCTCTGATTCCTGGCCAAGGTCGCTGAAGTGCACATACGGCACCGTGGCAGTCCCATCCTCCAGCGCGGCACGAATCGCGGGATCGTCAATGGCGCCAGGAATCTCGGCATCCTTGGCGGTGAGGTGGCCGGAAAGCGGGTTGCGTGGCGGAGCGACAGTCTCATCCGCGCGCTTCAACACTTCCTGCGCAGCCTTTTCGGGAATTGGATCGGCAAGACGCGAGTTCGACCATGTCGGATCCCAAACGCCACGGGTATCCATCGAAGCCTTGAGCTTGCGGGCATCGTCTTCCATCGCGGCAGGGGTGTCAAGCACTCGTGGTGTCAAGAAGACTATGATCTCGGTACGGATATTTGTTTCCTTCTCGCTACGGAAGAACCAGCCAAGGAGCGGGATAGATCCAAGGATTGGCACCTTGGTAATTGTCTTTGAAACGGAATTGTTCGCCAGGCCACCGAGAACGACCGTTTCGCCAGACTGCACCGCGATATCGGCGCTCATGGTTCGCGAGACGAGATTCGGGAACTCGGTAACCTTGTCACGAGTCTTGATCTGCTTCGTGCCATCGGAAGTCTGGATTTCCTGCTCCACGGTGAGGGTAATGTAGCCCTTCTTATTGATGCGGGGCGTAACCTTCAGCTTGGTACCGATATCCTCGTTCTTGATGTTGTCGGTCGTATAGTCGCTTGAGGTGTACTGGGTCGAGCCTTCGCTCCAGTAGATTCGCTCTGTGGATTCGAAGGACGCCTCCTTGTTGTCCATCGTGGTGATACGTGGCGAAGACATGATATGCGAACGGCTGTCGGTCTGGATCGCCTTCATCACGAGATCCATGTTCCAATCAAAGAGCGTGACCCAACCAGTAATGCCACCCGCCGAGTTAAGCGAATCGACGCTGGTAAGCGAAGCCGTATCCCTTGGCGAAAGCGTGGCGCCACCGCCAGCGGTCGCGAATGCGAGTGTCGGAGCCCCAGAACCATCGCCGGAATAGCCGAGCATCGCGCGCTGGATCCAGTCCATGCCGGTCTCGTTCGAATTATCGAAGGAGATACCAACGATTACCGTCTCGATCACGACCTGCGAGAGCATGATATCCATGTCGGCGATGATGCCCTTGACTGTCTCGACGTCGCCCTTGCTGGCCATGACGATGATGGCGTTGGAGCGCTCGTCCGAAAGGATCTTGACATCCTCCTTCTTGAGTTCGCCGAGCTTGGACTTCTTCCCTTCGGATTCGTTTTCGGTCTGGCGGCCGCGACGGATGCGGTCGGAAGCCTCTGCTAGGGACTCGCTCTTGCCCTTGTCATCGGAACCCGCGACAGTGGATTTGGCGTCGTTGTCGTTCTTTTCGGTATTGTTGCCGATGAGGTCGTTCAGCATCGAAGCGACGTCCTTGGCCTGCGCGTATTCAAGGCGGACGACCTCGACGATCACGTCCGGGGCGGTCTGGACTTCGACATCGAGCACATTGATGATGCGGTCGAAGAAGGCCATGTTCTCAGGACGCGTGATGATGATGAGAAGATTGGTGCGCTCGTCGGCGACAATCTGCACTTTGCCGCGGATGACGCCGCGCTCGGCATCCGCGACCAGCGTCTCGCGAATCTCATTGGGCGTATCGGCCTGCGTCGGCTGCTGTGGCTGGCCGCGGCGGATCGAGGGACGCACCACGCCCGGCGGCGTGTTGACTTGCTCGCGGACGATGCCGGGCGCACCCGAGGACTTGGCTACGGCGACTTCCTTCTTCTGCTGCTGTTCCTTCTGGGCCTCGTTGACGATTTCCTCGAGGCGCTTCTTGATATCCGCGGCCTTGGCGTACTTGAGCGGACGAACGTTCGTCTCTTCGCGGACCTCCAGCGGCTGGTCGATGTAACGGATGATCTCGATCATGCGATTGACGTTTTCCGCGGTATCGGTGATGAGGATCGAATTGGTTCGCTCGAAAAGCTGGATCTGTCCAGAGTCGCGCTTGAAGCCTTCGATGGCCTTCTTCGCCTCTTCGATGGTGATGCTCTTGAGGGAGATCATCTGGCTTACCATGCGGCCGTTCTCCTCGTGGAAGAAACCCTCTGCGGGGTCATCAAGTTCCGTCTTGATGCCGAGCTGCCGAAGCGACTTGGTGGGAAGCACGAGCAGGAACTTGTCATCCTTTGGAACGAGCGAGATTCCATTCATCACCAGCACAGTCTCGATCGCCTGGAGGTATTCCTCCTTGGTGAGTTCGGACTGGCTGTTGCTGTTGAGGCTGATCTTCGCCTTCGGAATGCCGGGATCGACAAGGAGAGTGCGGCCTGTCGCACGCGCGTATGCGGCGAGAAGCACCTCTTCGTCAGAATTCACGAAATTGAGGCCGAGGTCTTCCGATCCATCCGCATCATCGACTTCATTGGCGTCTTGGAATGCGGGACGAAGCTGTGGAGGCGGTTGAACGGGTGTCGGACGCGCCACGCCACGGCGGAGCGCGGGGCGCACTGGCGCAGTCTGCGGGGAAGCGGTGCCATCGGCTTCCTGGGCGAGCGCGCATGGCGCCGTTGCGAAAAGCGATACGACTACGGCCGCGACCGTAGCGATGGCAAGAATGGAGCGGAGGAGTTTCATCATGGTGTCTCCTGATTTGCTGGGGAATTGCCGGCGGAAGGCGCAGCGGAAGAAACGGAAGTCGTCTCGGATGAGGGAATATATTCCTCGTCGCCGAGCATATAGACGCAATGGAGGGTAAACGAGCCATGCAACTGGCCTGGCCTGTCACGAACCGGGTTTATGACGATCTTGCGGATGTCGAGCATCACACCCGCCGCGCGGAGGTCGTAGAGGAAACGGACAAGAGCGTCAAGCGACGCATTCCAGGTACCGGTAAACGGCATCTCGCAAGCGCCCCTGGCGTCGTCATTCTCGCCCTTGTCGGCCTTTCTCGGATCCGCCCTCTTTTCCTCGCGGTTGAAGCTGACGATTACGCCGTGCCTGTCGGCGACAGCGTATATCACGTCGCGCCAATGCGACTCGACGCCATTTACCGAAGTGAAGACCGGCATCATGAAGCGGAGGTCCGCATAGCGGCGGTCCCATTCATCCTTCTGGGAGATGAGGGTGCGCTGTTCATTGCGCTGCTCGGCCAACTGATGGCGGATCGCATTTTTCGTTGACCAATATGCGGGCGTCAGGCGATCGCCGAGGACGAACAGGAGAACGGCGTAAAGCACGGCCATCACCAGGCCGCCGGCGAGAGCCTTCTCGTGGCTTGACAGCACGGCACTCACTTGCCTTCTCCTTCCTGATTGAAAAACGCCTTGATCAAGAAAGGAATCCCCGAACGCTTTTGCTTGTTGGAATCGGCCTTCGACTGATCGGTGAAAGTGTTGCGTTCGGGATCGGGGAAGAGTTCCCTGTGGCTGTCGATTTCCTTCTTGAAGTCATTGGCTGCGGTTTTGTCGCCTTCGCCCTTGATTTCAAGGCCGACAGCGCGGTCGTAGGTAATGCTGGAAAGCAGCAATTCCTCTGGGAGGATGCCGATGACCACGCGCAGGCACTCGAGACACGAATGGGAATGATCCATGTACGACCTGATCAGCCGCACGCGGTTGCGGACATCGCATACCTCGAGATACTCCGGCCTGTCGCGTTCGACCGCGGCGCGTTCGCGGGCCTCCAGACGATCGCTGATGCGCGGCGCGACAAGCAACCCGGCGAAGAGCAGCACCCAGACAATTCCCGCAACGGCCATGCCGATGATGTAGCGGCGGCGCGAAGCCGCCGACATCTCGCGATGGCGCCACGATTCTGGCAGCAGGTCGAGAGAAGCGGATTCGGCGGTGCGCCGCGCGCAACCGACAGCCGGCGGTCCGAGCTTTTCAAAATCGACAAATCTGACAGGTGCGCCGCCGACGGCATTCGAAAGCACATCACGCATTTCGGCCGAAGGCTCGGAGCCCGCGACAATCACGACCTCCGCGACGGCATCCCCTGCCCCGCTCAATTCGGAACTGAAGAGGGAAAGCATCAACTCGCGCGAAAGGTCGGAAGGCGCCACCGATCCAGAACCAATGCTTCGGCAGAGGACGGGCACGCCGCTGTCGAGGATGATCAGATCCCAGTCCCCTGCGCATTCGACAAGCACCGTCTGGCGTCCTTCGCATGCGGGGAGAGAACCGCTTTGCGAAAGCGTCCACCACCAGCCCAGCAAGGCGGAGTCAATGCGGCGGGCCTTGAGACCCGCCGCGCGCAAGCGCGCATCCCAGCGGTCGGCGATAGATTGCGGAAGCGCTGCGGCGAAAACGCGCAGGCGGTCCTCGCCTTCCGCGATAAGCTCGTGCCCCGATGTAAGCTCCTCGCCAGGGAAAGGCGAAATCTTGTCCATCTGCAACGGCACGATATCGGCAAGGTCTTCCGATGCTTCGGCTGGCAGGTCGAGCATCTTCACCAGCAATTGCGAAGTCGGCAGACAGAGGGAAATCGCGCCGCCGCCAAGACCCTTCGCCGCGCGCTCCAAGGTATCGGCCCAACGGCCATCATCAAGCTCGGCGGATGCCTGATCCGAAGTCTCGGGATTAACGGGATTAACGGACGCATCGTCTGCGGCCGCCGGTGCGTTCTCGTCTTCAGGCGGCAATGGCCAGAAGCCAGACGATGCGACAGACCAAGCGCCATCCGCGCGCATCAATCTGGCGCCACGGATGCCGTCTGGCCCGACGACAAGCGCGGTCCATCCCATTTTCGGCGAAAAATCCATAGGGGAGGATTTTAGCAAATGTATTGGCACAATGCAATTCAGCATCTCAAATTCACGTTGCGCGGTGGATTGAAAAAGTTGAAAAATCCAGTTGCATTCATTCTGACGATACGATATGATGGATACACTTTTTCGATGCGCTCCAGCGCAGTCGCAAGTTTGTGGCGAGGTAGCTCAGTTGGTAGAGCAGCGGACTGAAAATCCGCGTGTCGTGGGTCCGATTCCCACCCTTGCCACCATTTTTTTGCCTTTGCAAAGCGGTGTCACTTGGGTATAAGTGGTTTACTTGTGAGCAGTGATACATTGCTTGCCGTGTGAAGCATTGCACATAGGATGCCATAGTTCACTCTGCCCACAGTAGGTTGGCCATCATGAACGAAAATAATCCAATCAAGCGCCGCACGGCGCCACGAAAGGCTATGAGCCTCGCGCAGACGGCGGCGGATGGCGGCATCGCCCGCATGACCGTAGGCAGAAGCGAGGATGGCCGTCCCCTCCTGGATTTCCTCTCCGAGAAGCTCGGCATATCGCGCCGACGCGCGAAGGACATGATGGATGCCCGCGGCGTCTGGGTGAACCGCCATTGCGTTTGGATGGCACATCACGCGCTCCATGCCGGCGACACCGTCGAAGCCCGCGGCGCGACCGCGCTGGCCTCGCAATCCGCCGCCCCGAAACCGCTGCGCATCCTTGTCGATGCCGGCAGGTATCTCGTAATCGACAAGCCAGCGGGGCTACTGGCCGTCGGCGACGACAGCGCGGAAACGCGCCTGCGCACACAGCTGGGCGACCCCGCCCTTCGCGCCGTGCACCGTCTCGACCGCGAGACTTCCGGCTGCCTACTCTTCGCGCGCGACGACGACGCATACGACGCAATGGTCGATGTCTTCCGCACCCGCCGCGTCCGCAAACTCTACAACGCGATCGTCGCGGGACGCCTCGTCCAGCGCATCACCACAATCGCAACGCCGATCGAAGGCGACGACGCGCGTTCACACGTGACGCAGCTAATCGCAAACGAAGACGCCGCGCTTGTCGCCGTGCGAATCGAAACTGGACGCACCCACCAGATTCGCATCCACATGGCGTCGAAACGCCATCCCGTCCTCGGCGACCGTGAACACGGCCTGACCTTCACCCACGACCAGCGCGTGCGATCCGTTCCACGCCTGATGCTCCACGCCGCGGACATCTCCTTCGACAATCCGCTCGCGCGCGGCGAGGTCAAGGCCCACAGCCCAATGCCAGCCGACTTCCGCCGATGCCTCCAAATCTTCGGACTCGGCAAGCGCCAGAAATGATCGAAGGCCATAGCGCAGCTTCGCCAGTGGGCGAAATTCTCCCTGACCCAATTCAAAAAAAACGAAGGGCCGTCCCGTGCGGGGCGGTCCTCCGAATTTTGTGCCCTTTGCCCAATTAGGCCAGGGCGGCCTTGGCGCGCTCGACAATCGCAGTGAAGCCTTCGGCATCGTGGATGGCGATTTCCGAGAGCATCTTGCGGTTGAGGATGATGCCAGCCTTGGTGAGGCCCTCGATCAAACGGCTGTAGGTGATGCCGTTTGCGCGGGCGGCGGCATTGACACGCGCGATCCAGAGCTGGCGGAACTCGCGCTTGCGGGCAAGGCGATGTTCGGTCGCCATGCGCATCGCGCGGTTGACTGACTCTGTGGCCTGGCGGATGAGCTTGCTGCGGGCGCCACGGAAACCGGAGGCTCGCTTGAGAATCCGGCGGCGACGTTCGCGCGAGGCCGGCGCATTTGTTGTTCTAGGCATGGTTTATTCTCCGTTTTTCCAGTGGTTATTAGTAGGTGGCAAGCATGCGGCTCACCGTCGCCTGCAACGTCACATCGACAACCTTGGTTCCACGGAGGTTGCGCTTGCGCTTGCGAGTCTTGCAGCCATTGAGGTGGCTCTTGCCCGCACGCGAGTGCAATACCTTGCCCGTGGCCGACATTTTGCACCGCTTTGTGGCGGCTTTCTTGGTCTTTTGCTTTGGCATTGTGTGCCCTTTCGCAATGACGCAACACCGCACTATGCCAAAATAACAATCATGCGACATTGCATCCACGACGTGTCGCGTCATAACCCGCCGGGCAGTCAGCCTAACAGCCCGGTCAAGCAAGCGGTATCGCGTCGCGCGCCAACCCAAATCGGGTAGGCGAGATGGTTGATGTTATCATTCGGGACGATGGATGTCTAGAGGCAATCCCAAATTGCGCCAATACCGGGTGCAACAAGTTTTTCATGCAGCGCACGCCGTACAAGTCAAACCGGCGCGAAAAGTTCTTCAACCACCTCGTCTCCGGGCTGCCGCAGATAGCGTATGCGACATCGCTTTGCAAAAAACCTCTTTCAAAAACTTGGCGTCTCCTACTTGGCGAGGAGCGAAAAAAGTGCGACAGGGGCGAGCGTGCGGGCGGTCTGGCGCGCCGCATCTCCTGAAAGTCCACCGTCGTTTGTGACAAGCAGGATGTTCTGCTGATTGGACTGTTTGAAGAACTTTGCGAGATCGACAAGCACGCCATCGGCGCGATGCTCCCCTACTCCGCCGGAATATGAGACACGCACATTCGCGCTGGCGGTTGTCTCGCCCGGGACTTCGCCATCGAAAACAATCCACACGCGCAGCGTGGGATGCCCATCGGCGAGACGCTTGAAGTCGTTAACGAGCCGCTCGCGCGCCGCGGCATCCGGCTTGAGCCTGCCATTGACTTCGCGAAGGTAGCGCGACTGGAGCGCGAAGAGCATGTTGTGAGCATCGACAAGCAGAATGGCCGTGGTCTCCGCCCGAAGCGCGCTGCGGAGTATCCAAAGAGGATCGTTGGGAGAATCCTTGAGCTGCGTTCCCGCACGCGGCGCCGGCGCGGTTGTCGCATGGAGGAAGTCCTGCTTCATGCGGAGCAGATAGCCGAGGCGATCCTTAGTCGATTTCTCAAGCGCATTAAGAGAATCGAGCTTTTCGATGAGCGATGAAAGCGCGGCAAGCGAATTTACATCGGCGGCGCCGACAGCGGCGACAAGCGCGCTTTCGCAGTGCCCTGAGACATCCGCAATGTCCGCCTGATCAAGCAGCGAACGAAGACGGATGTGTTCCGCGCTCAACTCTTCGGCTATGGATCGCAGTTGCGGCAGCGGAGAAACGGAATCCACCAATGCAGCGCAAACGCGTGCCTTCGCGGAATCGACCTCGGCAAGACGCGCCCGCAATGCGCTGAAGGTGCCACTCACGGCATCGGCTTGCGCCTGGCTTGAAAGCGCGGATTCGGCTCGCAAAAGGAGGTCGTCGCCGGATGCGACACGCGCGGTCTCGCATGCTATCGCGTCATTGCGCTTCAGCAAGCCGAGGAATGCATCGGCGGTGCGCTTTTCGACTTCGGCGGCGACACGCTGTTCATTGTCGGAGCGCAAGCGGTTGAGCTCGGCCTCAAGTTCCACGATGCGAGCATTCGCCGATAGAAGCCCGCTGTCGAGCGCATCGATTTTCCCGCGCTGTTCGCGTGTTTCGGCATCGAGTTTCTTCTCGCGTTCAGCGGCACGATTGTAGCGGTCCTCGAAATCACGAAGCGAACGATTGACACGCTTCAAGTCGGCGATCTCTGTCTTGAACCGTTCGACCATCGCGTCGTCCGCGACTCCACCGGCAACACCGATTTTCGACAGGACAGGGCCGAGGAATTCCTTTACATGCTCCTTCGCGGTATCAGCGGAAGGAAGCGCTTCCGGCGTTTCGCCGAGATATTTCCCGATTCCATTGATTGCGACCTGGCGGACATCGTCTCGGTCGTCAAGCCAAAGTGCGACAAGCGCGCGCTGCACGCCATAGATCGCGGCGAAATCCTCGAAGTGTTTTTTGACTGCGGAGGCGGTGAGCAATTGGATAAAGGTCGAAAGGCGGCAATGACGGCGGAAAGCGCGGCGCATCGCGACCGAAAGTTCCCTCCCCGCGACGAATGCGTTGCCGAGGCCTACGCGAAGAAGCGCAGGCTTCGTGCCCGCGCGGAAACCGCCCTTCCCATGCACTCCCGCGGCGAGATTGGACACTTCCGAATCGGGAATGTCGTTGAGGAGCGACTTCAGTTCTGGCAGCAGCTCCGCCGGCATCTTCAGCGATTCACGCGAGTCTTTGTCTTCGGTTGATGACTTGTCATTCATTTCGACTGGATAAGGGCAATTATTCTACGGCGAACGAGCAATTCAAGTCAATGTCACTACACATTTTTAGGACATCAAAATGGCTGTCCGATTAACCGCCTTCGAGACTTCATTCCATCCTGCTGGGGGACCGCGCGTCCCGCGCGGTCGCAAAGCACAGGGATCCTGGGGGCGCAGCCCCCAGCGACACTTGTTACCTGTTCACTGTTATCTGTTATCTATTATCTAAACTCAATCCACGCGACCCATGCAGGGTCCTTGGCGATAAAGCTGTCGCCCCAGTTGTGCGACCACTCTTCGGGATGCTCTTCGACAGGGACATCGAGCATGTTGTCGCCGCGGTTGCAGTTCAGGAAGAAGAGGAACGGGTTGTTCTTTCCCGGACGGCACGGACCAATCGCCGACCACGGAATGCGCGCGACATAGTCGATGCCATCGGCAACCGGCGAGGCGCGGACTTCGGCTTCCCTGACGATTCCACCAGGATACTTTTCGCAGTCCATCGGATCGTTGCGCAAGAAGCGCGCGCCGTCTGGCGAAGCCCAGAGACCAAACAATCCGTATCCGTTGAAGAAATACGGCCACTCGGCAACATCGGGATCGCTATCGCGAATCGTAAACTGGATCGCGCCTGTCGGGTGGACTGGATCGCGCGCGGCGTCAATCGCATGGAAGCGCAAGAACAGCGCATCGCCGTTATGCGCTATCTGCAGGTCGCCTGTCACGCTCGAAGGCAAGACGCAGAAGTGCGGATGAGGCGGGACAATCGGGATGTCGTCATGCGATGCGACGACAGGCACCTTCGTCCAATCGACAGTGTCGAGCGTCGCATCGGAAGCAACTGGCGTCGAGCGCACTTTCGGCGCGTCCGCCGGCGGCTGTTTCATCGGCTGCGTAATCGTAGTGCGCCTGCCGACGACCTCGATCTCCGCGCCATCCGCAAGGAGGTCGCCATCGATCACGATTGGACGGCCATCGAGCGCGGCGCCGTCATCCGCAAAAAGCGGCGCGCCGTTAAACAGCACTCCAGCATAGCGCTTCGCGAGATGCAACTTGCACGGCGCGGTACCCCATGCGACCGTCACCGCCCCGCGTGGCGTGTCGAAAACGAACACGTGCCCTTCGCCCCCAAAGGTACGCGAAGAGCGGAGCGGCGCATCGCCGACACGTTCCGCGAGCGTCTTCATCGCCTTGTACGATGGGCCAAGCGAACCATCGGCGAGATGCAGAAGACTCTGAAGTGGCGCATCGGCGCCTTCATCGACGGGGTTGAACCAGAAGTAGCGCTCGATGCCGTGCCTGGTGAAAAGGCAATGACGGTAGAAGTGGACGCATCCCTCGTAGTCGGCTGGCGTCGAGATGCCATACCCGATCACGGCTCCGCCAGGGCCATTCTCGGTATCCCAGATCGGGAGGTCGCCATCGCCGTTCGCCTCCATTACGCGGCGGACATTGCCAACGGCCTTCGCAAATGTATCGGGGTGGCTGCAAGGGAAGTAATGGACGCCGACAATGTCGAATGTCCCCTTTGCGCCGTATTGGTAAAGCGAGGCGAGGAAGCGGCCATCCGTGAAACTCGCGCCGGAAATGATCTTCGCTTCCGGATCGGCAGTGCGAACGGCGGCGGCAGTGCACTTCAGCAACTCGACGTAATGCCTGACCGAACCGCGGCGGGTTTGCTTGTTGTCTGGTTCAGTCGCATTTGGATCCGAGGAAGTCGGGTACCACCAGAAGAAGGGCGGTTCGTTGATTACCTCCCAGTATTTCACGCGACCGCGGTAGAACCTCACGCATTGCGTTACGAAGTCAGACCAGATGTCGAGGTGCTCCCAGATAGGCGAAGCCCAGGGAATCGGATTGACTTTGCTGTCGATGCCCTCAGGCCAGCAGCGCAGGTCAAGGATGCCCATGATCGACATGCCTTTCGCAAGGATCGCATCGACCGCCGCTTCGCCGTGGCTGGCGAAATCATAGCCCTGGCCAGGTCCCTTCGCGCAGATGTCGATCTGCATCGGACGCGTCAACCGCACCCAGCGGCAGCCGACATCGGCAAAGGTCGGGATTGCCGCCAGCGCGGCGGGGTAGATGCCCCAGCTGTGACAGCCGATGCGCGACGCAAGATTGCGGGGGACATTGCTCTTGTCTTCCATTGCAGACATCCCTTCAAGCGAACGCGTGAAATTCTATGCCTGCTTGGCGCGGTATGACTCGACTTCCCAGTTCTCGATGAAAAGGCGAGAACGGTCGTCGAGCGTACGCGGGCCGCCGAACGCGGCGGAGAGCTGGCGCACCAGGGCGCCGTCATGGCCGAGTACAAGCGCGAGATCGGCAGCCTTCTGCGTTGCGCCGAGCGCGAAGAAGCCTTCGGGCGTGGAAACGAGGCGCGGCGCATACCCGCGCGCTTCCGCGAAATAGCGGAAGGCGTCCGCAGTGATTGCGCCCTCGAAGGGGAACGACTTGGCATAGACGATGTGGTCGGGCGAGAACGGACCGGCGGCGGGGGCGAGAGGCGCGCCGGCCGCGATGAATGCGGCGGCATCGCCAAGGGCGGCGCGAGCGGCGGAACGGACGCGTTCGACAGCGTCCGCGGATGGGGTCTGGCCCGCAAACGCGAGATCGAGCGAAACGCCAGCCTCGGCGTATGCGGCCTTCAGCGTGTCGAAAATGCGCGCGTAGGTTGCGCGGATTTCATCGGCGGAATTGCCGGCGACGAAAACGCCGTGGTTGCCAAGGAGGGTGATTGAAGGCTCGCCGCCAGCGGCGCGCCGCTCGACAAGCGCCTTGCGGACCTGCATGCACAGCGTGTATCCGGGATCGGTGTACGGGACCCAGAGTGCATCGGGGAAAAGCCTCTTCGCAGCCGCTTCGCCGCCAAGCGCGCAGGTAAGGCCGTTCACAAGCGCGGGATGGGTATGGACCACGAAGATCGCATCGAAGGAATCGTGGAGCGGAGCCTCGACAGAAGCGCGTCCTGGCGTCGCGGGATCGACAGACGCGGCCATCATCTCCTGGACCCAGCGCTCGCGGGCGTTTACGTCGGCGGGAGGCGGCGTCACATAAAGCTTGCCGAGTTCCTCGCGGTGCATCTGCACGAACTTTTCGGGAGTGAGGCCGAGGAGAGTCGTGCCGGATGGCTTGATCCAAAGGTTGCCAAAGGATTTGCAGGATGTATTGCCGCCGCCGGCCTTCACGTAGTCGCCGCCGCCGAATTCGTGGGAAAGAGTTGTAATAGTATCGAGGATTTCGTTCATCTCTGTACCTTTCGAAAGTGGGGATGGAAGCATTGGGCGTTATCAGCGGGATCAAACCGCCGTTCGGCTCACAAGGCAGACTGCGCGGCAATAATCTGCGCCTGGTTTGGTTCAGGCGGGATGTAGCCGTGCTGCGAGCCCTGGAGCCAGCGGATCGATTTCTCGCAACGGAGGTTGTTGTAGAAGATCGCGATGCCAGACGGCGGACAGGTGTAGTCGCCGAGTCCGGCGCGCGGCACATTCACGCGGCATTTGATTCGCTTTGCGTGGTTGATCGGATCGAAGTAGTCGATCGCCGGCACATACGGGATATGCCAGGCCGACGCTACGCGGTTCGTGTTGATGCCGGCGAGGTCGCAACACCACGGCACTTCGGGACTGGCGAGGGTAACGTCGTGGTCCAGGCCCGCCGCCCAGCTCGTCTGCAACCCGCCCTGGCTGCCGCCGATGATCTCGAGCGTTTCGCCATCCCATTCTGGACGCGCCTTCACAAACTGCAGCGCGCGCATCACGCGAAGCGCCATGTTGTTGAAGTACGCATCCTCCGGATTCTTGTTCTGCGCGGGATCGAAGCCGTAGGAATAGCCGTTGGAAATCGTGGCGAGGAAGAAGTCGTTGTAGTAGCGGTAGTCGCGCTCGAGCTCCATGCCGTGGGCGTTGACATCGAAGAAAAGCGCGTCGCGCGGATATGGAATCGGCGGGACTGTCGATTTGTTGTAGCCCGTGCCATAGCCATGGAAATAGACCCTCGCGGGAAGACGTCCGGATTCGGGCAGCGCGCGCGGAACGGAGAAGTAGCCGGTAACTGGACGCGGCCCGGCGCAATCGACGCTCACCGCGAACACGCGCACCTCGGGATCGGGCGACGCTACTTCCACGCAATCGGCGCGCAAGGGCACCGCCGCGAGCCGCGCCTTCTGGCGGTCCCAGTAGGCATCGAAGTCCGCAGGTTCCTGCTCGCCGTGGAGTTTTTCGATCTCGGCTCCCGCGCCGCCATCGAAGAAAACCTGCGGCGGCCACCATTCGCCGGGACCTCCCACAGGACGGCACACGGGGCGGCCGTCGGGGCCATGCAGATCGACATAGAGATGCACGAAGCCAGGGCATGCGAGCGAAGTGCGGATCACGAGCGGCGCCGACATCACGTCGGCCGCCGGAACGGAACCTTCCTCCTTCACGCCATCGTCGCCGCTGCGTGTCCAGCGGACAGTGTAGCCATCTGCGCAAGACGCATCGGGCGCATCCGCGAAGGCGATGGTGAAGGTCATCGTCTCTCCCACCTTGTAGGAAACAGGATCCTTGTCGCAAACGCCGCGCAACTGCGTCTGGTCCCACGGCGTAGCAAGCTCGCCGGGATGTGGAATCGAAGGCGCGGCGCCAGCATGCGAAACGCTGAAGGCGGAAGCGCGGGTCGCGCGGTCGAGCGCCATGAGCGGAAGCGCGCCCTCGCCGAGCGCGGCGAGGAAATAGCCGATGAAGGTATCGCCTGCCGCTGTCGTATCGACGACTTTCACGCTGTTCGCTGGAAGCATCGTGGAGTTCGTGCGGTCCTCGTGGCGGCCGTAAAGCGCGCCGCCCGCACCAAGCGTAAGGAGCACGTCCGCCTCGGGGAATCGCGAACGAATGGCGTTGAGGATCCTGTAGCCATCCTTCACGCCGGGCATGCCGGCAAGCGCCGCGCCCTCGAGTTCGTTCACGATGAAGAGGCCCACGAGATCAAGCGGAAGATCGGCAACGGAATCGGAATATGGCGCGGTGTTGAACGCAACCTTCGCGCCAGTCGCGGCGGCGAGACGAATAATCTCGGCGGCGCAGGATGTCTCGTTCTGGAGAAGCACCACATCGCCCGCGCCGATCGCTGCGCCGGCAAGGGCGGCGCGGATATCGGACTTGGTCAGGCACTGGTTCGCGCCGCCCTCGATGAGGATGCAGTTCTGTCCGTCGGGAGCGACCTGGATTATGCCGTGTCCGGTCGGGGTGTCCACGACTGTGAGGAAATCGACGTTTACGCCATCCTTGCGGAGGAAGTCAACGAGCCAGGCGCCATCGGCGCCGACATGTCCGGCGTGGTAAACATCGGCCCCGGCGCGGGCCAGGGCGACGCTTTGGTTGAAGCCCTTGCCTCCTGGGAAGCGGGCATACGAATCGGCGGGCATTGTCTCGCCGGGCTTGAGGAAGTGGGGGACCTTGTAAACGTGGTCGATATTGGCGGAGCCGAAATTGAGGATCTTCATGGCGAGAGTGTCCGGTTGTCGTTGTTCAGTCGATCAGATGGCCCATCTTGTCGCGCTTCGTTTCGAGATAATGGCGGTCGAAATCCTGGGCCGGGATTTCAATCGGCACGCGCTCGGCGATTTCAAGACCGTGGCCTTCGAGCCCGATGATCTTGCACGGGTTGTTGGTGAGAAGGCGCAGACGGCGGATGCCGAGATCGGAGATGATCTGGGCGCCGATCCCGTAGTCGCGCAAATCGGCGGGGAAGCCAAGCCTTTCGTTTGCCTCGACGGTATCGAGCCCCTGCTCCTGGAGGGCGTAGGCGTGAAGCTTGTTCGCAAGGCCGATGCCGCGCCCTTCCTGGCGCATGTAGATGACGGCTCCCCTGCCCTCCGCCTCGATCATGCGCATCGCGGCGTGCAGTTGCTCGCCGCAATCGCAGCGGGCGGAACCGAAGACGTCGCCGGTGAAGCATTCGCTATGGACGCGCACGAGTGGAGGAGTCGAACCTCCGGTTTCGGAAAGGTCGCCCTTGATCAGCGCGAGATGCTCGAGGCCATCTGTAAGCGCGCGGTACATCCGCAGGCGGAAGTGGCCGTATGATGTCGGGAGATCGACCTCGCGCACCATCTCGATCAGCCGCTCGCGCAAGGAACGGTATGCGATGAGGTCGGCGATGGAAATGAGCTTCAGGCCGGATTCGCGGGCAAAGGCCGCAATGTCCGGCAGACGCGCCATGCGGCCGTCGTCGCGCATGATCTCGCAGCATAGTCCGCAGGGCTTGAGTCCGGCCAGACGGCACAGATCGACAGTCGCCTCGGTATGGCCCGCGCGACGGAGCACGCCGCCGGCGCGGGACTCGAGCGGGAACATGTGGCCCGGACGGCGGAACTCGCCCGGCGTGGCGCCGTCGCGGGCGCACTGGCGAGCGGTAAGGGCGCGCTCTTCGGCGGAAATGCCGGTCGTGGTCGTCACGTGGTCGATCGAAACGGTGAAGGCGGTCGAATGGTTGTCTGTATTCTCCGCCACCATTTGCGGAAGACCGAGCGCCTTCGTGAGCGAGGCGTCCATCGGCATGCAGATAAGGCCCTTGCCGTGCGTCGCCATGAAGTTCACCGATTCGGTGGTGGCAAACTGCGCGGCCTGGATCAAGTCGCCCTCGTTCTCGCGCTTCGCATCGTCTGTAACCAGCACCATGCGGCCCGCGCGAAGCTCGTCAAGGGCATCCTCGACGGAGTCGAAGATCTTTGCGTCATTCTCGTTGATGCCTGTGTCAGCCATGTCTGAACAAGATTCCTTCATTGTGGTCACGGAAATGCGGACATTGTAGCGCGTAAGAGTGCCTTTATACATGAAAATCGTATTGGAAAACAGTTGGTTTCCAATAGTTCAAGGAAT
The DNA here is from genome assembly GCA_045627705.1 of Kiritimatiellia bacterium. Taxonomy (GTDB): domain Bacteria; phylum Verrucomicrobiota; class Kiritimatiellia; order RFP12; family JBMNHG01; genus JBMNHG01. Next base: position 34,669 of record JAZQOE010000058.1, read on the forward strand.
ATACTTGATTCCATGTTCCGCCCCTTTCTTCCAATGCTCGCGATTGCGGTGCTTGCGCTGTCCGGATGCGTTGCGCCGGATGCGCCGGGGCGTATCGACCGCACATGGAGGATAACGCCGTTCATCGAATTCGGCGAAACGGCCAATGGCGGGAAGGTGACAGCCGTCCGTCCGCTCTACAGCCGCGAAACGCTCGTGAATGGCGACAAGAAGCGCTCTGAAACGGACGTGCTCTGGCCGATTGGTTCGTTCCGCCGAAGGAACGACACCCTGCGTTGGCGTCTCTTCCCCGCGTTCGGCGAGGACTATGACGTAAACGATCCCAACTCCCGCTGGAACTTCTGGCTTCTCCCGCTCTATTTCCAAGGGCGCACCCACGATGGCGAGGACTATGCCGCCCTCTTCCCGATCTACGGCGAAATCCGCGACTTCCTGACCTTCGACAGGATCGACTTCGAGCTATTCCCGCTACATGCGACATTCTCGCGCTCGAACGTCGATGGCGAGACATGGCTGTGGCCGATATTCCGCCGCCGCAAAGGCGACCAGTTCGAGCAATTCAGCGTGTTCCCGATTTACGGCGTCGCAAGGCACACGGGTTCCGAAGACTGGACCCGCCACTACATCTGCTGGCCGCTTTGGACGGATATCGAAATGCGCGGGCCATACGCGCACGGCGATGGCTTCGTCTTCTTCCCGTTCTATGGGCAGATCGACATGGACCGTCAGAAGACGCGCATGATCATCCCGCCATTCTTTTCGCTTACGACGGGCGTCGATGGCTATCGCCGCCTCCACGCGCCATGGCCATTCCTCCAGTTCGAGGATTCCCCCGACCGCACGAAACGCAGCATCTGGCCACTTTGCGGATGGTCCGAAACATCCGACCATTCGACAAGCCGATGGTTCGCGCTTTGGCCAATCTTCGGCGGCGAGACTGTTGACTACGGTTCGCGCGAAGTCACCCGCACCTACGTCAATCCGATTTTCTATAGCGAACGCCGAAAGACTGAAAGCAAAAAAAACGGCGCGCCGCTTTTTGAAGCCGACAATGAGTCGCAAGACGCCGAACCCGCCGTCACCCGCATTTGGCCGCTTTATTCGAAGCGCAGCGGCAAGGATGGTTCGAGCCTGCTTCGCGTCCCGGAGCTTTATCCGCTTGGCCGCCACGCATCGGTCGAACGCAACTGGGCGCCTCTCTGGTCGCTCTACACCGCGACTGCGGATCCAGCGGCCGGCACACGTTCCGAACTGCTTTGGGGAATCGTCTCGTGGGGGCGCAACTCCACAGGCGGCGCACACGGCTCGCTTTGGCCGATCTTCGATTTCGATTGCAAGCCGGGCCACACCGCGTGGTCGCTTCTCAAGGGATTCGCAGGACGTGATGCCGATGGAGGATTCCGCTTCCTTTGGTTCATCCACTCTTCGCCAGATACTGATGCAACAGCCACTGCGTCCGAACCTGCAGCTTCCGCAGACAATCCATGATCATCCGCGAAACACCAATCCTGCCGCCTCCAACCTCCGCCCTGCAATCGCTCGGGCGCTGGCTGATCCATCTCCTCGAGGAGACGGGGCGCGCCACCAACATCGCGCTTGGCTCGTTCGCCGCCATGCGCCATGCGTTCACGCGCCGCAACTTCCGTGAAATCGTCGCGCAGATGTATGTCGCGGGAATCAAGAGCCTGCCTGTCGTGACGGTCGTCGCCTTCTTCATCGGCATGATTCTCGCGCTGCAGATCGGCATCGAACTGCGCAAGTTCAGCCAGGAGATGTATGTCGGCCCGGCGGTAATGGCGACCATGCTCCGCGAGATGGGCCCGTTCATGAGCGGACTCGTCCTGGCCGCGTGCGTCGGCGCCGCAATGGCCGCGCAGATTGGCACGATGACCATCAACGAAGAAATCGCGGCGCTTGAAATCATGTCGATCGATCCAGTCCGATTCCTTGTCATGCCGCGCATGGCGGCAATGGTCGTGATGGTGCCGACGATGTCCTTCTACACCTGCATGATGGGCCTGCTTGGCGGGGCGGTCGTATCGAAGACGCAGCTTCTCGTCCCGTTTGCGTCGTATTTCCAGAACGCGATGGACTTCGCCGACACCCGCGCACTGTACGTCGGGCTGTTCAAGGCGCTTGTCTTCGGCGTACTCATTACTACCATCGCATGCTACGAAGGCTTTTCAACCAAGCATGGCGCGGTGGGTGTCGGACTGGCGACGCGCAGGTGCGTCGTGACGTGCTTCCTCCTGATCCTCATAACTGGGTACTTCGTTACCCGCCTCTTCTACTAGCAACCGCAATGATCCGCTTCGAACATGTGACAAAGCGCTTCGGCCGCCAAACGGTTCTCGACGATGTTTCGTACGAGATACGCAAGGGCGAAGTCTTTTCCATAGTCGGCCCTTCCGGCACTGGAAAGAGCGTCTCCCTGAAGCACATGGTGCGTCTGCTCACACCCGATTCGGGTTCGGTGTGGGTCGGCGGCGACTGCATCAGCTCCGCTTCGGACCGCGAGCTTCCCGCGATCCGCGCGCGCTTCGGATACCTCTTCCAGAGCGCGGCGCTGCTGGCGTGGATGACAGTCTATGAAAATGTCGCGCTGCCCCTCGTCGAAACGCGCCACTACGGCTCTTCGGAAGTCCATGAAAGAGTCATGGACGCCCTTGAAAAGGTCGGGCTAGCCGATCACGGCGCGAAGTATCCATCCGACATATCGGGAGGCATGCAGAAGCGCGTCGGCCTTGCGAGAGCCATCGTCACCGAGCCGGAAATCGTCCTCTACGACGAACCCACTTCCGGTCTCGACCCGGTGACATCGCGACGCATCGACGAACTTATAGCGGACTTGCGCGACCGTCTCGGCATCACAAGCGTCGTCGTAACCCACGACATGCACAGCGCACTGTCGATTTCAGACCGCATAATCATGCTCGGTTCGGCCCATGTGGTCGAACTCGCGAAACCTGCGGACTTCATCCATTCCGACCGCCCAGAAGTAAAGGCGTTCCTCGATTCGCAATTCATCACTCGCAAGGGAGCGTGGGAGTCAAAGCCATGAGCAACCAGCAAGCGCCATCTTCATCATCGGTTAAGACCGTCACAACTGAAGCGGTCGTCGGTCTATTCGTCGCCATCGTCTTCCTCGCCCTCGCGGTTTTCACGATCGTCGTTTCCGGGGCGACATTCTTCGGCCCCAAGCCGATGCGGATCGGCGTGGACCTGCCGGACGGCATGGGCATCCGCGACCACGACCCCGTGATCGTGCGTGGCACGTCGGTAGGCACTGTCGATAGGGTTTACTACAGCGACGGCATGGTCCATGTCGAGGCACAGCTGACCGCGAAGGTGGTCATACACGAAGGCTACCACGTAACAGTGGTTTCGACCTCTATCCTCGGAGGACGCCAGCTGGTGCTGAAGGAAGGCGACACCGCGCTTCCGGTAGTCGATGACATAATGCACCTCGTAGGTTCCGCCCCTGCGGACCTGCTTTCCGATGCGACGGACATCGTGAACCACGTAACCACTGGCGAAGGTCCGCTCGGCAAGATCATCTACGACGAGGGCCTCGCATCGAATCTCGTGGAGATCGTCGCCAACTTCCGCGTCATTTCCGCCGACATCTCGAACTTCACGGCGCAAGTCACATCCGGCGAAGGCGTGCTCGGCAAACTGACATACGACGACACGCTCGCGTCGGACCTCGAGGAAGTAGTGTCGAATCTCCGCGTCGTCATGGCCGACCTGACCAACGCCACCGCCCAGGTCACATCCGGCGAAGGCGCTCTCGGGCGCATAATCTACGATGAAAAACTCGGCGAAGACCTCGCCGGAGCAGTCGCCGACATCAAGGAAATCTCAGGCCGTCTCGAACGCGGCGAGGGATCGCTTGGCAAGCTTCTTTCCTCCGATGACGAAATCTATACCAACCTCAACGCCACCGTCGCGAGCCTGAAGGTCGTAGCCGAACGTCTTGAAAACGGCGAAGGCTCCCTTGGCAAGCTAATGAGCGAGGATGAACTTTACGAGCAAGTCAACGGACTCATCAAGGATGCCCGTGTAACTATCGACGACATGCGCGAATCCACGCCCGTCAGCACCTTCGCCACGATTTTCTTCGGCGCATTGTAAGCCTGTGCGCATTTTTCCAAGGATGGACGGAAAGAAAATTACAGGAAGAATCGTACACTGCCACGCCGCGGCGGTTTGTGGCAATTCGCCCTACCTCTTTGAACTTCCATTCCGCCCACGAGTGGCAGGGTGCGCCGCCACAGCACGCCGCGATTTGAAGACTAGAAATAGCCTTCTCGCTTCTTCTGCTCCATCGATGAATCCTGGTCGTGGTCGATGATGCGGGTGATGCGCTCGGAATCGCGCGCAACCATCATTTCCTGGATGATATCCTGGACTGTCTTCGCGGATGAGCGGATTGCTCCCGTGCATGGCCAGCAGCCCAGCGTGCGGAAGCGGCACTCGACCTTCTGGATCTTCGATGGGTCGGAGACATGCGCACGGTCGATAACGGGGATTAGCAGGCCATCGCGGTCGATAACCTCCCGGACCGAAGCGAAGTACATTGGAACGACTGGTATGCTTTCGGCGAGGATGTAGTGCCAGACATCAAGCTCCGTCCAATTCGAAAGCGGAAACACGCGAATCGATTCGCCGGGATTGACGCGGGTGTTGTAGATGTTCCAAAGCTCTGGGCGCTGGTTTTTGGGATCCCACTGCCCATGCGAATCGCGGAAGGAGAAGATACGCTCCTTCGCGCGGGACTTTTCCTCGTCGCGCCGCGCGCCGCCAAACGCGGCATCGTGCCTGCCGGCGCGAAGCGCATCGAGCAGGCCCTGCGTCTTGAGCTGCGCGCAGCATTTCACTGTTCCCAGTTTCCACGGATCGGTGCCGGAGGCGATCGCCTCCTCGTTGCGGTAAACGACAAGATTCGCGCCGATCGACTTGCAGTAGTTGTCGCGGAACTCGTACATCTCGGGGAACTTCATGCCCGTATCGACATGCAGGAGAGGGAAAGGTATTGGCGCGGGGTAGAACGCCTTGCGCGCGAGATGTACCATCACCGACGAATCCTTGCCGATGGAATAGAGCATCACGGGGCGCTCGAACTCGGCTGCCACCTCGCGGATGATGTGTATGCTTTCAGCCTCAAGGGCTTCTAGGTTTGTCATGATTGCGGCGCTTCGATCTTGTTTGCGGAATCAATCAGGCAGGGCGGGATGTGGGGTGTTTCGCGAATTCCGCGACCGACTCCAGATATGCGGCCGGATTGCCGATATCGTGGCGGCGGCCATCTACGACGCAACCGAGGAATCCGTCTTCCCGGCGCAGGCGCTCCAGGCACGACGTCAGCTGGAACTCGCCCTTTTCGCGGATGTTGTTCGCGATGTTTTCGCCGAGGAGGTCGAAGATTTCCGGCTTGATCACGTAGATGCCGAAGACACCCAGATAGTTGTTCTCGGGAAGGCCATCGACAACGAGGCGCTCGGCAGCGTACTCGGGCGTTGGCTTTTCCGCGAACTCGGTGATATCGAGGGTGCGGTGGGTTTCTCCATCAGTCCAGCGGCCGGCGACACACCCAAAGTGGCAGACCTGATCGGAGGGCGTAGCCATGAGTCCGACGACACTGCGGTTTGCGCGCTCGAAGACATCGACGAGCTGGCGTGCGCAGCAGCGATCCGCATCGGACGTATAGAGATGGTCGCCGAGGAGCAGCAGGAACGGCTCGCGCCCGACCCATTCGCGGGCGCAGTAAACCGCGTGCCCGAAGCCTTCCTGCGAATCCTGCGCGATGAAGGTGATGCGGCGGCCGATTGCCATCAGGCGTTCGCAATACTGGCGATCCGCGAGCGAAAGCTTGTTGAAGTTCTCGATCGCGGGAGGCATGCAGAAGATTTCCTCGAAGAGCGCGATGTCCTTCGACTGCACGAGGACCGCGACTTCATCGACGCCTGCGGCAAGCGCCTCCTCGATGATGGCGAGAAGCGCGGGCTTTGCGCGTCCGTCAACTCCGACGACCGGGAAGAGTTCCTTCTTCACGGCCTTTGTCGCCGGGAACATCCGGGTGCCGAAGCCTGCCGCGGGGATCACGGCCTTGCGGACGCGGCGCGAAGAGCGGAGCACGAGGTCGAGGCAGGAGACGCCAAGGTCCTTTTCAAGGATGCGCATGACTTCCGCCTGTTCCTCCGCGCCCTTCACGATGATCTGCGCAGTGCCGTCGCCCTGTGAACCGACGCCCTTGCCGCCGTAGATAAGCGACTGGATCGGTCCGTATGAAAGAACCTTGTGAAGGACCGGGGAAGCAAGCTGCGAAGGACATGCCGGGCCAAGCGCGGCATCGAAGCGTTTCTGGGTTTCCGTCATCAACGCGCCGAGACCGGCAGCATCGCCCTTCGCGAGCAGTTCGACGGCCTTCGTGACAATCTCGCGATTGACGGGACCGAGGTATTCCTGGACGCGGCGTTGCTCGTCGTTCGCAGCGAAAGGATAGCTGTGGTTCAACGAATTGAGAATCTCGCGCGTATCCTTCGATGCCTTGAGATCCACGATTACCATGTGGATGTCGCCACCGAGGGCGAGTTCTTCGACGGAGATGTGGTCGCCATCAAAATTCATGAGGACAGGACGCTGCCCGTAGGCGCAGCCCTGGTCGAGGCGGCCGCAACGCGATGGAGTCGTGATTTCGCCGAGGTAGGCGAATTCCATTTCGCCGCGCACCGTCATCTTCAGGTCGTAGAGACGGTTGAAGGCGCGCGCAACGAGCACGCAGACCGCAGCGCTGGAGCTGAGCCCCTTGCGGACTGGCAGGTCGGTACGGTCGTTGTCGATCACGATGCCGCGCACGCGGTAGTGCGTGAGTATCTGGTAGGCGACGCCGGCGGCATAGCTGTAGAAGCCGCCCTGCTTCGCCGCGGCGAGCAACGCGGCAGGCTCCATCGGCACTTCGAAGGCGGGCTTGCGGGTGCCGTCTTCAAGCGTCGTCTGAACGATGAGCAGGTTCGGGTGCGGGCGCACCTCGGCGTGGATGCCCTGATTGGTGCCGGTGATGATCGCCATGCCGGGAACGATATCGGCATTGACGCGGCGATAGCCGCCCGCCCAATCGCTGTGTTCGCCAAAGAGGCAGATTCTTCCAGGGACGCTGATTCTCATGATGCGGAATACTCCTCGGCGCGACCGTTGCGCCATGCGTTGTACCAGCGGACGAAGCGTGGCAGTCCTTCGCTGATCGGGGTTGTGGGTTCAAAGCCGAGCTTCTCGTGGATGCGCGTTATGTCGGCGTATGTCGCGGGAACGTCGCCTGGCTGCATCGGGTACATCTCCATCTTCGGCTCGATACCGAGGGCGGAGGCGAGCGTGGAAATCATATCGAGCAGTTTCTCGGGCTTGTTGTTGCCGATGTTCAAAATTTCATACTGGTCGAGATTCGTCGATTCGAGACATGCGACGACACCGGCGCGGATGTCGTCGATGAATGTGAAGTCGCGAAGCATGTTGCCGTGGTTGAAAACCTTGATCGGCTTGCCTGCGAGCATCGACTCGGTGAAACCCCAGACTGCCATGTCGGGGCGTCCCCAAGGACCATAGACGGTAAAGAACCGAAGGCCGATCGTCTGGAATCCGAAGAGGTGCGCATAGGTATGCGCCATCAGTTCATTCGCCTTCTTCGTCGCGGCGTAAAGGCTCACAGGATGATCGACTGCGTCCGTCTCGCTGAACGGCAGTTTCTTGTTTCCGCCATAGACACTCGAGCTGGATGCATAGACAAGCTTCTTCACGCCGTTGTGGCGGCAGCACTCGAGGACATTCAGGAAACCGAGGAGGTTCGACTGTTCGTAAGCGTATGGGTTCTGCAGGGAGTAGCGGACGCCAGGCTGGGCGGCGAGATTGCACACGGCGTCGAACCTGCCTTCGGCGAAAATGCGACTGAGCATTTCAGAATCGCACAAATCCATTTCGATGCCAGTGAAGCCATCTCGGCCCTTCAACTGCGCGGCACGCGCGCGCTTGAGTTCGGCGGGATACAGATTCGCATTGAAATTGTCGATGCCGACCACGGTGTGTCCGCGGTCGAGCAACGCGCGTGAGACATGCATTCCGATAAAGCCGGCCGCGCCTGTCACAAGAATCTTCATGCGTTGGATTTCCCTGATCGTCCGCCCTTGCGATTGTTTGATGCAGATTGTGATGCCATGACCGGGAATGACCCTGTTATTTGCGAATTGCAATCCGTGTGTCGTAAAGGCGGGAGGGCGCGGGATATTGCGGGGGGGCGCCTCTTGT
>JAZQOE010000059.1:0-10737 GCA_045627705.1 Kiritimatiellia bacterium
ACGGTCTCGGCGAGGCCGGCGGCCTCAAGCTGGTTCTTGAATTCCTCGACGATCTTCGTGCCGCCGCCAGAGCAGCATGCGGTACCGCCGCAGACGAGTACGTAGGACTGGTATGCCATGATTGCTCCTTAAGCGTTCTTGACGATGTCGATCGACGGCTTGTCGAGGATCTTGCCCTCGATGAGCTGCTTGCCGACGATGTGCTTCTCTACGATTTCCTTGGCGGTGGCGGCATCGACGTGGCCGTAGATCACCGAAGGCATTCCGGGGGCGACGACCTCGACCGTCGGCTCGCTGTGGCAGAGGCCCATGCAGCCGGTCTGGCGGATGAGGACGTTGGTGAGACCCTTCTCGGTGAGAGTATCGACGAGAGCCGTGAAAGTGTCCTTGGCGCCGGCGGCGATGCCGCAAGTGCCCATGCCGACGATGACCTGCACGTCCTTGTTGGAGGAATCGCGCATCTCCATCGCCTTCTGTTTTTCGCCGCGCATCTTGCGCAGGTCGTCAAGTGTGAGTTTTGCCATTTCTTCTCTCCTTAATTCAAAGGGATCAACCGAGCTTGCGGTACTTTTCGATGATCGACGCGACATCCTTGGCACCAAGTTTGCCATGGACTTCGCCGTTCACGACCGCCACAGGGGCGAGGCCGCAGCAACCAAGGCAGCGGACAGCCTCGACCGAGAACAGACCGTCCTTGGTCGTGCCGTTCACGCCGATACCGAGTTCGCGCTCGAAAGCCTTGAGGATGTCATCGCCGCCGCGGAGGTAGCACGCCGTGCCGAGGCAGACCTGGATGATGTACTTGCCGGCCTTCTGGAGCTTGAAGAAGTTGTAGAATGTGACCACGCCGTAGATCTTCGCCAACGGCACGCCAAGCAGGTCGGAAATCTCGATCGCGACATCGCGCGGGATGTATCCGTAGGTCTGCTGGACCTTGTGCAGAACCATGATCAGGTTGCCTGGCTTGTCCTTCCACTCGGCGATAAACGCCTTGAGTTCGGGCGTCAGCTGTTCAGTCTGTTCGCTCATCGTTGTTTTCCTTCAATCGTTGTTACACAAAGATGACAAAAGCGGATACCACAATCGTCTCACAATACCGTTAAAAGTCAAGGAAACTCGGCTTTTCAAGGACAATGGCATAGGCCCTCGCGAGAAGGCGGAAGCGCGAAATCGGGGTGTGTCCCCTATTTTATTCCCTCTTTCCGCGCGCATTTGCTACAATCGCCAAACTCAAAGGAGCATTATCATGTCCACTCTTCTCGATACGATTCTCGCTGACATCAAGACAGCAATGAAGGCGCGCGATATGGCCGCCGTCACCGCGTTGCGCGGACTTCATGCCGCGATCAAGGACGTCACGGTTAACGCAGGCAAGGAAGTCACTGACGAAGCAATCGTCACGTGCGTGAACAAGGCGATCAAGCAGCGTGAGGAATCCATCGTCCAATACAAGGCCGGCAATCGCGAAGACCTTGCCGCGAAGGAGCGGGCCGAGCTGGATCTTATCAAGAAGTACCAGCCCCAGCAGCTTACCGAGGCCGAGATCGAGGAAGTCGTGAAAGCCGTCATCGCCGAGACCGGCGTTGCCTCCGCGAAGGAGAAGGGCAAGCTGATGGGTGCGCTCATGCCGCGCGTGAAGGGCCGTGCCGACGGCCGTCTCGTGAACCAGGTTGTCGGACGTCTTCTCGCCTAAACTCATTCGGGAATCCGCCATGATTATTCTCCCCGCAATCGACTTGCAGGGCGGCCGTTGCGTTCGTCTGCGCCAGGGCCGCGCCGATGATGCCACCGTCTATTCCGACGATCCTGTCGCCATGGCGCGCAAGTGGGCCGACCTCGGCGCACAGGCGCTACACGTTGTCGATCTCGACGGCGCGTTCCAGGGCGGTCCGCGCCATGCCGATACGATCGCGAAGATCGTGGCGGCGATTTCAATCCCCGTTGAAGTCGGCGGAGGACTCCGTACCGACGACGATGTCGCGCGCCTGCTTGATGCGGGCGCCGCGCGCGCCATCATTGGCACCCGTGCGCTTTCCGATCCGGAGGCCCTCGATCGTTTGGTCGCTCGTTTTGGTGGCGCCGCAATTGCCGCAGGCATCGACGCCCGTGATGGCATGGTGCAGGTCAAGGGCTGGGTCGAGACATCGTCGGTCAAGGCCATCGACCTCGCACGCCGCGTTGAGCGGGCAGGCGTGAAGACGATCATCTACACCGACACCGCAACGGATGGAATGCTCTCCGGTCCGAATCTCGCCGCGCAGTCCGAGATGTGCCGCGCCACATCCTGCGACATCATCGCATCGGGCGGCGTCGGCGCGGTTGAGCACGTCCGCGCGCTTGCCGCGCTTGGTTTCAAGAATCTCCATGGCGCGATTGTCGGCAAGGCTCTCTACGATGGCCGCGCCTCGCTGCCCGAACTGCTCGCCGTCTGCCGCGTTTGAAATAATGGTGACTGAAGCCGCGCCTCTCTGTTAAACTGCCCTCACAACTCGCGCGGATGGTCCGCGCGTCGAGAGGACAGGGTTCACTAGTGATCACGATGGATGACATTCCGCCCCGTCTCAACCAGTTGCGCGAAGGACTGGTAGAGATGCGAGGCTATCTTTGACTTGGAAACACGCCGAGCCAAACTTGCACAACTCGAGGCCCAAGCCTCCACCCCTGATTTCTGGGACCACCCCGAAGCCGCCCGCACGGTAATCGACCAGACCAACGCGGAGCGCGCGTTCGTCCTGCCGTTCGACGAGCTTTCCGGCCTTGCCGACGACGCGCAGCTCATGTTCGAACTCGCCCAGGAAGAACCCGAAGGCCCCGAACGCGACCAGGCGCTCGCCGAGCTCGAAAAGACCTTCCACCACGCGGACACCGTTTACCAGCGCCTTCGCCTGCAGTCGCTGCTCGCGGGCCGCTTCGACAGCGCGAATGCGTATCTCACCCTCCATGCCGGCGCCGGCGGCACCGAGTCTTGCGACTGGGCCGATATGCTCCAGCGCATGTATCGCCGCTATTGCGAGGACAACGGTTTCGAAGTCGAAACGCTCGATATCCAGCCCGGCGATGAAGCCGGCGTGAAGTCCGTTTCCCTCCTCGTGCGCGGCGCCAACGCATACGGCTATTTCAAGGGCGAACGTGGTGTGCACCGCCTAGTACGCATCTCGCCCTTCGATGCCGCGAAACGCCGCCACACTTCGTTCGTTGCCCTCGATGTAGTCGCCGAAATCGCCGATGACGTCGAGATCGAGATCAACGAGGAAGACCTCCGCATCGATACCTATCGCTCCGGCGGAGCGGGCGGACAGCACATCAACAAGACAGACTCGGCCGTCCGAATCACCCATCTGCCGACAGGCATCGTCGTTTCCTGCCAGGCCGAGCGCTCGCAGCACAAAAACAAGGCGAAGGCCTTCTCGATGCTCCGCGCGAAACTCTTCCAGTACGAGGAGGACAAGAAGCGCAAGGAGATGGAGAGCTTCTACGGCGACAAGGGCGATATCGCATGGGGCAACCAGATCCGCTCGTATGTGCTCCAGCCATACACGATGGTGAAGGACCTCCGCACCGAGGAGGAGACCTCGAATGTGCAGGCTGTTCTCGATGGCGACATCCAAGCCTTCATCGAAGCATATCTCCGCTACAATGCGCAAACGAAGAAAGGCGCGCAGTAACCCATGCTCAGCATGACAGGTTTCGGCCGCGGCGAAGCGGCCGCGTGCGGATTGACGATCGTTGTCGAAGCTGGCTCAGTGAATCGCAAGCAATTCGACTGCCATTGTTCTATGCCGCGCGAGATTTCGATCCTCGAGGCAAAGCTGCAGGAACTGGCGCGCGGCCGCGTGGCGCGTGGCGCGATCAGGCTTTCCGTTCAACTCTCATCCGCCAGTGGCGCAAACGCCGGCGATGCCGCAATCGCGACAGCGATCGAGCACTTCCGCGCGTTGGCCGCGTCGCTCAATTTGCGCGATGACCTTTCCGCGAAGGACCTGCTCCGCATCGAACCGGAGGAGTCGTTTGCCATCGACGATCCGCTTGAGATTTGGTCAGCAATCGAAAGCGCTGCAAACGCGGCTTTCGACGGACTCGTCGAAATGCGCGCCCGCGAAGGCGAAGCACTCGAAAAGGCCCTTCGTGCGCTTGTAGATGGACTGCGCAAGATTCATGCGCGTCTCGAAGAGCGCGCCCCGCTCGTGCCGATCGCATATCGCGACGCCCTTGAAAAGCGCATCGCGGCACTGCTCGCCGACCGCGAGGTGGCGCTCGAACCAGACGCGCTTGCAAAGGAAGTCGCGCTTTTCGCCGACAAGGCGGATGTGCGCGAGGAACTCGCCAGGCTTGCATCGCACTTCGCACAGGCGGATAAGCTGATGTCGCAGACTGAACCATGCGGCCGCGCACTCGATTTCCTTTGCCAGGAATTCTCCCGCGAAATCGGAACGCTCGGCGCGAAGGCGAACGATGCGCAAATGTCGCGCGACGTGATCGAATTCAAGGCGGATCTCGAAGCATTCCGCGAACAGGTCCAGAACATCGAATGATGAAGAGGCATCTCATGAAGCCACTATTGATTGTGATGTCCGCCCCCTCCGGCGCGGGCAAGACAACGCTTTGCGACCGTCTCCTCCAGGACTATCCCGAAATCAGCTACTCGGTTTCGTGCACGACCCGCCCGCCCCGCGGAACGGAAGAGGACGGCATCGACTACTTCTTCGTTACGCCCGAGGAGTTCGAGGCGCGCGTGAAGAAGGGTCTCTTCCTGGAGAACGCAATCGTCCACGGCAATCGCTACGGCACGCTCGCCGATCCAGTGCGCGAAGCGTTCGCCGAAGGACAGAGCATTCTAATGGACATCGATGTCGCTGGCGCCGCGCAGGTCCGCGAGTATGTCGAGAATCTTCCTAAAGGTGATCCGCTCCGCGAGGGGTTCATCGACATCTTCATCCAGCCGCCAAGCCTGGAAGAACTCCGCGACCGCCTCTATGGCCGTGGCGAGGATTCCGAGGAAGTCATCGAGAAGCGACTGAAAAACGCCGTCGGCGAACTCGAGCATGTCGGTGAGTACATGCACAGCGTCGTGAACGACGATCTTGAAATCGCCTACCGCGAACTCTGCGGCATCATCGAAGTCGCTTCCGGACTGATCTGAGACAATCGTATGCGCAGGCTCGCGAACTACTACCGCACATGGTTCCCGATGGAGCGCAGCCCGCTCTGCTATTCGCGAAAAGCGGCGCACCGTCAAATCCGTTTTGCGTTGAAACACACGCCATAGACGGGTATCATCACACTTGTGTCTGGCTTCAACGCGAAGCCACTCTTTGAAAGGAAAACCAAAATGGCACTGCCTATCTCCGTACAGCTTTACTCCGTCCGCGACTACTGCGCAAAGGACTTCGTCGCGGTTCTCAAGAAGATCGCCAACATCGGCTTCAAGGGTGTCGAACCCGCTGGCTTCTGGAATATCCGCCCCACCGAGCTGAAGAAGATCGTCGAAGACCTCGGCATGAAGATCTATTCCTCGCACTCGCCGTGGGCCAATCCCGGCAACCTGGGCGAGAGCATGGACCTTGCCGCGAATCTCGGTCTCGACACCATCGTCTGCGGCTATGGACCCGATGATTTCAAGGATCTCGACGCGATCAAGAAGACCGCCGAGCAGACGAACTTCATGCAGGAGTATCTCGCCCGCAACGGATTCACGCTTTTCCAGCACAACCACTTCTGGGAGTTCGAGCGCATCGATGGCAAGCTCAAGTATGAAATCTACCGCGAGCTTTCCCCCAACGTGAAGTTCGAGATGGATTGCTTCTGGTCCACCAACAAGGGCCAGGAATGCGCCGTCGAGATGCTGAAGAAGTTCCTCGGCCAGACGATCCTCCTCCACATGAAGGACGGCGTGTGCCGCCAGCAGGCGCAGAACGACGGCATGAAGAACGGCCTTCTCGACATGAAGATCGACCTTCTCCCGCTCGGCACCGGCGACCTCCCGATCAAGGACCTCATCGCCGCATCCGCCACGCAGCCCGCCATCAAGACCGTGATCGTCGAGCTCGACTATTGCGAAGTCGAAATGTACGAGGCCCTCACGCGCAGCTACAAGTTCATGACCGAAAACGGTCTCGCCGCAGGCAACAAGTAACCAACGCAACCCGGAGGTCCCGCCATGTCTATCGGTTTTACCGAAGTGCTCCTGATTGTCGTCTTCGTGCTTCTCATCTTCGGCGCGAAGCGCATTCCCGAGCTTGCCAAGGCCATCGGCCGCGCGACCTACGAGTTCAAGAAGGCCAAGAACGCGCTCCACGAGGAGGGCAAGGAACTCCTCGCGGACGCGGAAAAGGCCGGCCAGGCGGAATCCGAAAAGGCGGATGCCGTCCAGAAAACTTCCGAAGAGAAGGGAAATGCCTAGCCTTGCGGCCGCATTCCCTTTTCGACGGAGCCGGATTCCAAAATGGTAGCGATTGTCATCCCGTCGCTGAATCCTGAACCCGCCCTGCAGGATTACTGCGGGGCGCTTCGTTCGATTACGGACGCGCCGATTCTCCTGGTCGATGACGGCAGCGATGCTTCGCGCCGCCCGATTTTCGACGATTGCGCCAATGCCGTGCCAGGCATCGAAGTCGTCCGCCACGACGTAAACCGCGGCAAGGGGCGCGCACTGAAGACCGCCTTCGCGCACTTGCTCGGCAAGTATGAAGCCCTGATTGGATGCGTGACCGCCGATAGCGATGGTCAGCATGCGCCGGAAGACGTGTTGCGCTGCATCGAGGCGCTGCGAGCCCAGCCAGATGCGTTGGTCCTTGGCACACGCGATTTCTCCCAGTTTGACGTGCCCTGGAAGAGCAGTTTCGGCAACAACGGGATGCGCCTTTTCTTCCGCATCACAACCGGCCGCAATTTCCTCGATACCCAGACGGGACTTCGCGCGATTCCCGCCGATATGATGCGCGAACTTCTCGATGTCCCAGGCGAACGATTCGAGTTCGAATCGCGCATGCTGCTCGTCATCCACGCCCGCCCGCTCGTCCAACTTCCCATCCGCACGATCTACGAGAACGGCAACAAGGGCACTCATTTCGATCCCTTTTCCGATTCGATGAAGATATGCTGGCTGCTGTTGAGTTCGCTCTTGCGCGAATTTGGCATGTTCATCGTTGCGTCGCTGCTTTCGTTTGGCGTTGACATCGCGGTCTTCTGGCTTCTCTACTACGCGATCTTCAATGCTGAATCCCACGCGCACCTGATGCTTTCGATCGGTCTCGCCCGCGTTGTCTCCGCCACATTCAACTACCTCGCGAATCGATTTGTCGTCTTCGCCGAAAGCAAGAAACGCCACGCCTTCGGCGTAAACGCGCCGCTAAAATATGCCGCGCTGGCAGTGGTGATGGTCGCCGCTTCGTACCTGTTCACCAAGCTTGGGCACGGAATGTTCCCGCGCGCGAATCTCACGGTGGTAAAATCCATCGTAGATCTGTTGCTTTTCATCGCAAGCTTCCTTGTCCAGCGAATGTTTGTCTTCAAACCGCATTGATTTCGCGGCGCGCCGCTTTTTTTTTCATTCGCCCGTTGAACCCCTGCAAAGAATCCGACAATGAAACCCATCGTCAATCGCTTCCCCGCAAACCCCGTTGTCAGTCTGGCAGACGTGCAGCCATCGAAGCCCGGTCTCGAGGTGATGTGCGCCTTCAACGCGGGTGCGACTCTCCTTCCCGATGGCCGCACCGCCCTGCTCGTGCGCGTTGCCGAACGCCCAATCCCACGCGATGGATTCGTCTCGACAGCACTGATGGATCTCGAGAATCCCGGACAGCTCAAATCGCTCTATATCCGCAAAGACGACCCTGAACTCGATGCGACCGATCCGCGCTTCTTTACTTGGAAGGGGACCTTCTATCTAACGAGTATCTCGCATCTGCGCCTCGCGGTTTCGGATGACGGCCGTCACTTCTCTGTTTCGCCAACGCCCGCTCTCGCGCCCGCCGCGCCCCATGAGGTTTACGGTTGCGAAGACCCGCGCATCACGCGCCTCGACGATGGCTGGTACTACGTGAACTACTCCGCGATCGCCCCTTCTGGCGTGACGACCTGCCTCTCGCGCACGAAGGATTTCGTTTCCTTCGAACGCATGGGCATCATGTTCGCCCCCGACAACAAGGACATCTCCATCTTCCCAGAAAAGATAGGCGGGTCATTCGCCTGCTTCCACCGTCCATCCGCCAAGCAGATCGGCGCTCCCTCGATGTGGCTCGCCTTCTCCGACAACCTTACGGACTGGGGTCGTCACCACCTCGTGATCGAACCGCGCACCGGCTTCTGGGACAGCGAACGCGTCGGTTGCGGTGCCGCGCCAATCCGCACGGATCGCGGCTGGCTTGAGTTCTACCACGGCGCGAATGACAAGACACGCTACTGCGCTGGCGCCGTCCTGCTCGACCTCGAACAACCCTGGAAGGTGATCGCGCGCTGCGATACCCCGCTCCTTGAGCCATCTGCCGCACCAGAGATGACAGGCCTGCTTCCCGGCGTGATCTTCAGCAACGGACTCGTCGAACGTCCCGATGGTTCCGTTGACCTCTTCTACGGGGCCGCAGACACCACGACTTGCGTCGCGAATGTCAAGATTGCCGACGTCCTCGAATGGCTCCGCTAAATTGAAGATCGCAAAATCATTCCGCGAGTTTCATGAAACCTGTGGCGGGGCAATCCTCGCCGCAGGTTTCTTCGATGGCATTCACCGCGGACACGCCAAAGTGCTTTCCGCGGCGGTGTCCGCCGCCCGCGCTTCCGGCCGTGCGCCGTGGATACTGACCTTCGACCGCCATCCGTTTCAACTGCTCGCGCCAGACCATGCGCCGCGTCTCCTGACTTCGACACCGCGCAAGCTTGAATTGCTGGAGTCGCTTGGATTCGAAGGATGTCTTCTCCTTCCATTCACGCATTCGCTCGCCGCGCTTTCGCCGCGCGAATTCATGCGGCGTCTTTCGGGATCGAACGCCGTGAAGCGCATCTTCTGCGGCGGCAACTGGACCTTTGGCGCGCATGCGGCGGGAACGCCGGAAGTGCTGCGCGAACTCGGTCGCGAATTTGGTTTCGAAGTGACAGTCGCCCGCGCCATGAGGTGTCTTGGCGACAATATTTCATCCACACGCATCCGGCGCGCGATCGCCGCCGGAGACATTGCGTTCGCTAAGCGCATGCTCGGTCGTGCGCCATCGGTCGAAGGCACAGTCGCGCATGGCCGCGCAGTCGGCCGCACGATCGGCAGGCCAACCGCCAATCTTGTTTCCGACTACCCCGCGGCGCTTCCGCCAGACGGCGTGTATGCCGTGCGAGTATTCCTCGAAAAAAACGGCGCGCCGTTTTTTGGCCTTGCGAACATCGGCGTGCGCCCGACATTCCACGATTCAAGCGGCGCGCCGCGCCGCACCTTCGAGATACACTTGCTCGATTTTGACGGAGACCTCTACGGACGCGAAATACGCGCCGAGTTCCTGCGCTTCCTGCGTTCCGAAATCGAGTTTGAATCCCCCGACGACCTCGCGGCTCAAATCGCCCGCGACATCCATGCCACCCGCGCGATAAGACGCATGGGACAAAATGCGGAGTGAAATTAGGGGAAAGCAAGGCTGCGCTTGCGGCGGGCACGATATGCTCTTAAATAGTCTGTCCCTTTAAGCAATTTACCTTCATTTCCCATCTCATACATCCTTCTTCTTTCCAATCGTTTACGCCATCGTCACCGGGTTCTTCTGCAGCCGTCTTGCCGAGCAGATCCGTATCCCGTTCCACTCCCTGCACATCCCGATGCCGTACCCACCCGTCTTCCTGCCATCGCTGAAGTGCCCCGCGAACTTTTCTACCACTCCATCCACAAATCCCTTTGTCCCGACCGCGAAGCCCTTCGTGAAATGCCTCACCTTGCACCGCAGCATCACAGGCAGTTCTAGTTTCCCATGCCCCGCCAGCACCTTCCGCACTTCCTCGTGGTCGAGCGCGTCCACGCCCTTCGCATACAGTAGCGCACGGTAATGCGGAGCAACCGCCCCGAAGTCCGGCTTGTTCGCTTCCGGCCTGTAAATCCTTGTAATGCAAAGCCGTGCGTACCTGTCGCCCGCTACCGCTGCGCCGTAACTGCTCCAGCGGTAGTCCTTTGGGTCTTCCACAATCTGCGCGCGGATCGGGTTGAGCTCGATGTATGCCGCGACTGCGGCAAGCGACCCGCCGCCTTCGACGAAAGTGCTGCCGAAGCGGCCTTGCCAGAGCGTTCCCTCGTGCCCCTCGTGATGGGCGCGGTACCATACCGAGAATCGCTGCTTGAGGCACTGCATGAACGGCGAGATGTCGCCCATGCGCCTGCGAAGCATCCCCTGCTCCGCCTCCAGGCGGCTGATCCAATTGTGCTTGCGGTATTCGTCCCACTGGCACTTCAGTTCCGCCGCGTTCAGTGAGCGGTATAGGGTCTCGACACGCTCCAGCAGTATCGCCTCAGTAAGTTCAATCGGCTTCGGCACATGCACGAGCACGTGGAAGTGGTTCGACATGACGCAGTACGCCAGGACCTCCAGCCCGCTGAACGCCGCGACCTTCCGCAGCATTTTCACGAACATCTCCTTCTCCGCGTCCTCGAACGCCATCTTCTTGAACGCGCACCTGCTCACCAGGTGGTAGTATCCTTCGCCTTCGTTCTTTGCTCTTGCCTTGCGCATGGTTTTCTCCTTTGCACGCATGATACGACGGGACTTGCGG
>JAZQOE010000060.1:0-2075 GCA_045627705.1 Kiritimatiellia bacterium
ATCCGCGAAATCTGCGGCTTTACCCCCGGCGCCCCCGGCAAGTCAACTCCCACTTGCGACCCGCGCGAATTACCTATAACCTCATACCCGTTCCATCTTACCTCTTACCTCTTACCTATCCATCCCCCCTATTCCGGAGCAACCGATGAGCAAGGCATTCAAAGGCACCTACACTGCGATCGTCACGCCGTTCAACCAGGATGGCTCTATCGACTACGGTCATTTCAAGGCGCTGATCGACGAGCAGGCCGCCGCCGGGATCGAAGGCATCGTGCCAGTCGGGTCCACCGGTGAATCCCCCACGCTCACCTACGCCGAGCATATCGACGTTATCCGTGCCGGTGTCGAATATGCGGCGGGCCGCATGCAGGTCATCGCCGGCACAGGCGCCAACTCGACCGCGGAAGCGATTTCCCTCACGAAAAACGTGCTCGATATCGGCGTCGACGCCACGCTCCAGGTAACGCCCTACTACAACAAGCCAAACGCCGAAGGCATGTACCGCCACTTCTCGATGGTCGCGGACCTCGGCCTCCCTGTCGTGCTCTACAACGTGCCAGGCCGCAGCGGGAAGGAAATCCCACTCGACACCGTGGTACGTCTTTCTAAGCACCCGAATGTCGTCGCGATCAAGGAAGCGGCCGGCAGCGTTGACCGCGTGAGCGCAATCCGCAACGCCTGCGATCTGACCGTCCTTTCCGGCGACGACTCGCTCGCGGTTCCAATGCTTTCGGTCGGCGCGTCCGGACTCATCAGCGTCGCCTCGAACGTCGCCCCGCGCGATGTTGGCGATATGGTTCGCGCCGCGCTTGTGGGCGACTTCGCGAAGGCTTCCGCGCTCCATGCGCGCTACTATCCGCTCTTCCGCGACCTCTTCATCGACACCAACCCGGTGCCCGTAAAGGTCCTCCTCGCGATGATGGGCCGCATCGGCGGGACATTCCGCCTCCCGCTCTGCGAGCCGACACCCGAAATCAGCGAGCGTATCCGCGCCACCGCCACAAAGCTCGGCCTACTGTAATTTCGCTTCAAAGGTTTTCAGCATGACTTCCATTTCCATTCTCGGTGCCGCCGGCCGCATGGGCCAGAAGCTCGTATCTTGCTCGCGCGATTTTCCAACGCTCCGCCTCGCCGCCGCAATCGAGCAAGGCGGGCACCCCGCACTCGGGCGCGACGCAGGAACGCTCGCCGGCATCGAAGCAATGGGCGTGGCTGTAACAGACCCTACTGCCGCCGCGCCTGCCGATGTCACAATCGACTTCACTTTCCATGCCGCAGTTCCGACCAATATCGCGAATGCGCTCGCCAACGGTGCAAAGGGCTACGTGCTTGGCACCACTGGTCTCGCACCTGAAGAAAAGGCGGCCGTCGAAGAAGCCGCCAAGCGCATCCCGATTGTCTGGGCACCAAACTTTTCGCTCGGCGTAAACCTGCTTCTTTCCCTCGCCCGCCAGGCCGGCGCGCTTCTCGATGCTGCCAACTACGATGTGGAAATAGTCGAGATGCACCACCGTCACAAGAAGGACGCGCCAAGCGGCACCGCGCTCGGACTAGCCGAGGCCGTCGCGTCCGGGCGCAACATAGCGCTTGAATCCGCGGCTTGCTACGGGCGTCAGGGAATCGTGGGCGAGCGTCCCGCTGGACAAATCGCAATCCACGCCTTGCGCGGCGGCGACGTTGTCGGCGATCACACCGTGATCTTCGCCGCAGATGGCGAACGTGTCGAAATCACCCACAAGGCCAGCGATCGCGCGGCCTTCGCGCGCGGCGCCTTGCGTGCAGCGGACTGGGTTGTCGGACGCGAACCACGCATCTATACGATGGCCGAAGTCCTTGGTCTTTAGTGTAATTTCCTGCAATCGCTGGACTTAATGCAGCCTTTCATGGTACCATCCCAGTACCATGAAAACATCCTTTAGCGTTCTCGCAACGATTGCAACTGTCGCCGCCGTCTTCGCCCTCGGATGCGAAGCCTACAGTGATGATGGCGATGAGCCTGTCAACACTGTGGCCGATACAAATGCCAGCGCACCTGCCGCTGCGCAGGCAAATTCAAACTCCACGACACCCTCTCC
>JAZQOE010000061.1:0-26852 GCA_045627705.1 Kiritimatiellia bacterium
GGAAACAGCGGGGGGGGGGGGGGCCGACAGCGCCCTCATCCCCCGCGTTTTTATTCAAGAAAGGATTACGCCTTTAGGATGGCGTCGATCTCATCGAGTTCCGCCTTGTCGAACTTGAGGTTCTTGAGCGCGGCGACATTCTCCTCGATCTGCGAGACGCGGCTGGCGCCTGTCAGGACGGACGTGGCGCGCGGGTCGCGCAAGTTCCAGGCGAGCGCCATCTGCGCAAGGGTCTGTCCGCGGCGCATCGCGATCTCGTTCAGTTTGGCGACACGCGCCAGGTACGGCGCATTGATGCTGTCGCGATTGAGGAATGTCCCTTCGCGCCCCGCGCGGGAATCCTCTGGAATCACACCGCCGAGATAGCGGCCGGAAAGAAGGCCTTGCGCGAGAGGACAGAATGCGATCATGCCCATGCCCTCTTCGCCGAGCACGTCGAGAAGTCCATCCTCCACCCAGCGGTTGAACATGTTGTAGCAAGGCTGGTGGATAAGGCATGGCACGCCCGCGCCACGGAGCAGTTTCGCCGCCGCGCGGGTTTGTTCGGGGCTGTACGACGACACACCGGCATAGAGCGCCTTGCCCTGATGGACGGCCTGCACGAGCGCGCCGACAGTCTCCTCGATCGGCGTATCGGGATCGGGACGATGCGAATAGAAAATATCAACGTAATCGAGTCCCATGCGCTTCAGGCTCTGGTCGAGACTGGCGAGCATGTACTTGCGTCCGCCCCATTCGCCATACGGGCCAGGCCACATGCGGTATCCGGCCTTCGTCGAGATAACCATCTCGTCACGATACTTGCCTAAACCAGCTGCGAGGATGCGACCGAAGTTCTCCTCGGCGGAACCGGGGACGGGTCCGTAATTGTTCGCGAGATCGAAATGGGTGATTCCGAGATCGAAGGCGCGCCAAAGCATCGCCTTCATGTTCTCCTGACGGTCCACACTGCCGAAATTGTGCCACAACCCCAGCGAAACGGCGGGCAAAAGAAGTCCGCTGCGGCCGCAGCGGTTGTAGATCATAGAATCGTAACGGGCTGGATCGGGATGGTCGATCATGGCTTGATGCTCCAGTTTGCTTGGCTATGAAACAAAAAAGCCCTCGACCGATGGCCGAGGGCTTGAAAGATGGTGGTGGGGCAAGGATTCGAACCTTGGAAGCCGTAAGGCGACAGATTTACAGTCTGCCCTCGTTGACCGCTTGAGTACCCCACCAGAAGATGAAGATGGGCGGTATAATCTCAAAAACTGCCGTGGTTGTCAAGGCAACAAATGATTTTCATAAAAAAATGTGGATTGCCAAAGTAAATTACAATATTCCTATCGCGTCGATGTCGATGGCCGCGGTAACATTCTTCGGAAGGTTGAATGACGCAAACACGGCGCGAAGCAAACGGCCGATTGCGCCCGCGGTAGGTGCGCGGAGCATGAGTTGGTAGCGATATGCGTTTTTCGCGCGGGCGAGCGGTGCGGGGCCAGGCTCGGAAATACGGATTGTATCGGGCGCGATTTTGCGGCATGCCGCTGCGAGCATCTGCGTGGCCATGTTCACAGACGTTTCGTTTTCGCTTTTTAGCGTGACGCATGCGAGATGGGAGTAGGGAGGGAAGAAGAGTTCACGCCGCTCCGCCAGTTCCGCTTCCGCGAAACCGATGAAATCCGCAGTCTGGGCCATTGCTACGGCGGAGTGCGCGGGCGTGTAGGTCTGGATGATGACATCGCCTGGAATGTCGCCGCGTCCCGCGCGGCCCGACACCTGGGTGAGGAGCTGGAAGGTGCGTTCGCCCGCGCGGAAGTCGGGGATGTAGAGGCTGGCGTCGGCAGTGATCACGCCCACGAGCGTGACATTCGGGAAGTGCAGCCCTTTCGCGATCATCTGCGTGCCGATGAGGATGTGGGTTTTGCCGGTGCGGAAGGCGCCGAGGATTTCATCGTGGCTGTGGCGGCGGCTTGTGACATCGGCGTCCATTCTCCCGACGGACGCCTTTGGGAAGCATGCCTTGATTACCGATTCAAGGCGCTGCGTGCCGTATCCGCTGTATTTGATCGCGGGATCGCCACACTGCGGGCACTTGTCGGGCGGACGCTCCCACTCGCCGCAGATGTGGCAGCGCAGGCAGTCGTCGGCGCGATGGTAGGTGTATGGCACGCTACACGATTTGCATGTCGCGACATAGCCGCAGGCGGGGCACTGGAGGGATGTCGCGAAGCCGCGCCTGTTAAGGAAGAGAATCGATTGCTCGCCGACCTTCAGACGGTCGTCGAGCGCCATTAGAAGCTCTTCGGAAAGGAGACAGGCATGGGACTTCTTCGCGGTCTCGATACGCATGTCCACAATCCGCACGCGCGGCATCGGGTGGTCATCGACGCGGTTTGCGATCACGGCCTTGCGGTACTTTCCGCGCTCGACATTCACCCACGATTCGAAGGAGGGAGTCGCGGAGCCGAGGATGACCCCGCACTTCTCGAAATGTCCGCGCATGACAGCGACATCACGCGCGTTGTAGCGTGGCGTTTCTTCCTGCTTGTAAGAGGAATCGTGTTCTTCGTCGACAACGATGAGGCCGAGATTCTCGACAGGGGCGAAGACGGCGGAACGTGGACCCACGACGACTCGCGCATCGCCGCGGCGAATGCGGTGCCACTCGTCATGTCGTTCGCCGTCGCTGAGCGCACTGTGGAGGACTGCTATGCGGTCGCCGAAGCGGGCGGCGAAGCGCTGGACGGTCTGTGGAGTGAGCGAGATTTCGGGGACCAGGACGATTGCGCCGCGTCCGAGTTCGAGCATGGCGGCGATTGACTGGAGATATACTTCGGTCTTGCCGCTGCCGGTTACCCCGAAGAGGAGGACAGGCTTTGGGATTGGGGAGTCGCACTCTTCGCGAATGTCCTTGAGCGCCTGCGCCTGCTC
This sequence comes from Kiritimatiellia bacterium, assembly GCA_045627705.1. Lineage (GTDB taxonomy): Bacteria > Verrucomicrobiota > Kiritimatiellia > RFP12 > JBMNHG01 > JBMNHG01. The sequence continues at coordinate 2,914 of JAZQOE010000061.1, forward strand.
GTCGGTCAAGTCATGCGGCTTGGTTGGGATGAGGCGTCTGTTAGCGAGCGGGTCGCGTCTCGCCTCGCGCGATTCGATTGTGACCGCCCCAAGTTCCGCCAGGTGCTTTATTGTATCCGGCGAACACTTGAATTCCTTGCAAAGCGCTTGCAGCCAACCTCCGCCAACTCTTTGGATATCAGCAAGTAACTCTTTTTGCCGCTTGTTTTTCAAAACGGGGACAGACCCTGTTTTTACGGAGACGAAAAGAAGTTCGCGGGGCTTTGAACGGCCTTCTTGGACGGAAGCGGGGAGAGCGGCGCGGACGCAGCGTTCGATTGGGGCGAGGTAGTAGGAGGCAATCCAACGGGTGAGTTCGACGATGCCAGGGAGAAGGAAGGGCCGATCGCCCTCGACAGAGATGATCGGCTTGAGAAGTTTTGGATCGACACGGGTAGTATCTGATGTGCCGATGATGTATCCAACGGCCGTGCGCCGTCCAAACGGGGTTCTTACACGTGCGCCGGGAACGGCGGTAGCGACTAGTTCGGGCGGGACCGAGTAGTCGAATACCCTGTCCAACGAGACATCTAGCACTACTTGGGCAAACATCTTTCACCAAACAAAAAAGCCCCCGCCCATGCGGGCGAGGGCCATTGAGACTCATATCACGGCGTTAGGATTATTCCTTGGCGCAAGTGAAGACATCGACTTCGTTCGTACCTTCACCCATGACAGTGTATTTGGTGAAGAACTTCGGACGAGCGTCGGCGACCGAACCGCCGCGGGTGACCCACACTGCGCGGGCGGCCTTGAAGGGGTCGGTATCGGCCTTGAAGGAAGCGAGCTTCGTGGTCTTGTCGTCCTGGACCTGCTGGATTGTGCCGGAGATATCGACGTTCTTCGTGACCATGAATGGCATTTCGGCGGGTGTGCTGTTGTTGACACCGCAGACATGCCATGCGCAGTTCTTGGGTTCGACAGAAGAGCCAATGGCGGCAGCGGCGATACCCTGGGCGGTGATTGATTCGGGGGTCAGGTCGGAAACCACGCGGCTGTCGGCATCGCCTTCGATGGTCGTGTCGCTGGTGTTTTCACCTGCGGAGAGGAGGTAGGAGAAATAGGCGTCGGCGGTGCTGCCGGAAATCTTGGACTCATCGGCTGCATCGTCGCCCATCAGGTCGGCTGGCCAAACCGAATCAAGGTTGAGGGGTTCGCGCTCCATGTTGGCGGAGAGAACCGCGGTCCAAACGCTGCGGCCCTTGTTCTTGAGGGCTGTGGCGCGAGCCTGGTTCATTGCACCGTTGATGGCGGGGAAGAGCGCCGAAGCAAGCAACGCGATAATCGCGATTACGACGAGCAGCTCAACGAGGGTGAAGCCTTCTTCACGAATTGTCTTCTTCATAATTATAATCCCTGTAATTGACGGCATCGGCATACCCGCCTTGCCAGTTGATTCCACCTGATTGGAGTTGCCATCAACCCCAACGCGGCAAAGTATCGCATTTGCCGGGGGTGAGGTCAATGCCAAAATTCCAGAAAATCAAATTCGCGTCTGACCCGCGCCGCAGACCTCATACTTGTAGGTCGTTAGCTCTGCAAGGCCCATCGGTCCGCGCGCGTGGAGTTTGTCCGTGCTGATTCCCATTTCCGCGCCGAGTCCGAATTCCGCGCCATCGGTGAAGCGAGTCGAAGCATTCACATAGACTGCGGCTGAATCCACGCGTTTGAGGAAGGCGCGAGCTGTGCGCTTGTCCGCCGTGACGATTGCGTCGGAGTGATGCGATCCGTGGCGGTTGATGTGATCTATCGCAGGGGACAGCCCCCTTACGATTTTCACGGCGAGGGTGAGCGATAGGTATTCTGCATCCCAATCCTCCGCGGTCGCTGGCTTGAAACCGGGAACGATTTCGCGCGATGCCTTGCACCCGCGGATTTCCACGCCGCGGCGCGCCGCCATTTCCGCGAGGCGCGGGAGAAACACCGTGGCAACTGGTTCATCGACCAGCAATGTTTCGAGCGCGTTGCATGTGCCGGGGCGCTGGCACTTCGCGTTTTCGACGATTGAAAGCGCCATGTCGAGGTCGGCATTGCGATCGACGAAAACATGGCACACGCCTTTGAAGTGCTTGAGCACTGGCACGCGCGCCTGTTCCATGACGGCGCGGATGAGCGATTCGCCGCCGCGCGGGATCGCGACATCGACTCGGTCGTCCATCTGCACTATCTCCCGGACGGCGTCGCGGTCGGTTGTCGGGACAAGCTGGATGGCGTCCTCGGACAATCCCGAAGCCTTCAGCGCAGAGGAGAGGGAAGCGGCGATCGCGAGATTCGAGCGTATCGCCTCCTTGCCGCCGCGCAGGATCACGGCGTTCGAGCTCTTGAGGCATAGCGCGGCGGCGTCGGCCGTGACATTCGGGCGCGACTCGAAGATGATTGCGATAACGCCCAGCGGAACGCGTCGCTTGACGATCGAAAGTCCGTTCGGACGCTTCGTGCGCCCTATGACCTTGCCGACGGGGTCGGGAAGCGCGGCGATGTCGCGGAGGCCTTGCGCCATGGATTCGAAACGGGCGTCGTTGAGGGTGAGACGGTCGAGCATCGCGCTTGAAAGGCCGCTTGCGCGCGCGGCGGCGAGATCCTCGGCGTTTGCCGATTGAATCGCGGCCTTGTCGCGGAGAAGTGCGTCCGCCATGGCGATGAGCGCGGCATTTTTCCTGCGTGTCGTGGCTACCGCGAGGCGGCGCGCCGCTTTTTGCGCGCGATCGCCCATCGCGCGAATCTGGTCATGAAGGGTTGTCATTGTCATCAGGGCATGATACCGCAGGGGTTGATTTGTGTCATTTGGAATGTTTATTGCGAGAGGGCCCTTGAGAATTTCGGTGGCATGCCCCATCCATGGCAATTCCGCATGGGAAAGGGGAAGTCTCAATCGCGTCTTCCGCCTGGAAGCGGATCGACTGCGTGCAACGAAGATGGATCGGACTTGGCCGCCCATTCCGCCTGTCGCGCGACGCCCATGAGGATGCGGACATCGTCGTCTGTCACTGCCCCGCGCGAGAAGATGCGCTGGAAACCCTGCATCATGTGGTCCGCCTTGTCATCCTCCATGAAACCAGTGAGGAGCAGCATGCGGCGCCACATCGCCATCATGTGGTTGCGGGCGGCGGCGGTCGCCGGCATCGACTTTTCCTGCGGGACCTCGTAGTCGCCGCGCGCCATGAAAAGTTCGTAGGCGCAGACCATCACGGCCTGCGAAAGGTTGAGCGAGGTGTATTCGTTCGCCGCGGGGATTCGCACCAGGTGCGTACACTGCAGGATCTCATCGTTCAGGAGGCCTTTGTCCTCGCGCCCGAAAACAATCGCGATTCGTCCGCCGGCCTTCGCAGCGCGCCAGACCTCCGGCGCGAGTTCGCGCGGCTGGCGCACATGCTGCCGGTACAGTCCAAGACGCGCGGTAGTTCCCGCGACCATCGTGCAGTCGGAGATTGCATCGGCGAGCGATGGGAATTCGCGGCGCGCCGCCAAAATATCGGTCGCATGGCAGGCGAGTCGCTCGGCCTCCTCCCAGCCATCGACAATCTGCGGGGCCGCAAGCGCAAGATCGGAAAGTCCCATGTTAGCCATTGCGCGACAGACGGAACCGACGTTGCCGCCATAGAGCGTACCGACAAGCACAATCCTGATGCGGTCGGCGTATTCTGCCAGTTCGGACTTTACGCCACCGTCCGACAAAGCGTTTTTTACGGCGTCACCCACTGTCCTGCCCCCATGATAAAAAAAGTCAAGGCTTGCAACCGAGTTGTCGGTACAAGCCTTGTCGCATTCCGTTAGGAAGATGGAGGCGTGAAGCGGAGTCGAACCGCTCTAGAAGGATTTGCAGTCCTCTGCCTAGCCGCTTGGCTATCACGCCTTGAAAAGAAAGAGTGTGCTTACTTCGCGGACTTCATACCAGCGCGCAGACGGGCTTGGACCCTCTTGTTGCGGCGGAGGCGACGAGCGCGTTTCAGACGGATTCGTAGCTGTTGTCCCATAAGTTCCGCCATCATATCAAAGCCCCTCTGGAGGTGTCAACAGAAAAAACAAGCCAATAAATCAACATCCGTATTTGCAAATACGGGTTGTTTCGGTTATATTGTCGGACTATGAATTTACTGAAAAAACTTTTCGGCACGAAGACGCAGCGCGATTTGAAGCGCCTGCGCCCGCTCGTGGCTCGCATCAACGCCATCGAAGAGGAATTGCAGAAGCTCACACCCGAGCAGCTGAAGGCGAAGACGGATGAATTCCGTGCGCGTCTGGCCAAGGGTGAAACGCTCGACGACCTTCTCTGCGAGGCGTACGCCGTGGTCAAGAACGCCTGCCGCCGCCTGTGCGGCACGAAGCGCATAATCAACGGGCGCGAGATGACGTGGGACATGATCCCCTTCGATGTCCAGCTCATCGGCGGCATCGTCCTCCACCAGGGCAAGATTGCCGAGATGCAGACCGGCGAAGGCAAGACGCTCGTCGCGACGCTTCCCCTCTACCTGAACGCGCTCGAGGGAAAGAACGTCCACCTGGTGACAGTCAACGACTACCTCGCCCTTCGCGACTCGCAGTGGATGGGAACGGTCTTCGAGTACCTCGGCCTCACCGTCGGCTGCATCCAGAACCACATGACGCCCATGGAGCGAAAAGCCCAGTATGCGTGCGACATCACTTACGGCACAAACTCCGAGTTCGGCTTCGACTACCTGCGAGACAACGGCATGGCGCTCGACGCGGAAAGCCAGGTCCAGCGCGGGCACCACTTTGCGATCGTTGACGAAGTTGACTCGATCCTCATCGATGAAGCGCGCACGCCGCTCATCATTTCCGGTCCCGCCGCCCAGACAGGATCGCACCAGTACGTGGAGCTGCGTCCTCGCATCGAGCGTCTCTCCCACCTCCAGCGCGACCTCTGCAACGACTATATCGAGCAGGCGCGCAAGGCGATCGACGAGGGCGACACCGAAACCGCGATGTTCCGCATCTACCAAGTTTACCACGGCATGCCGAAGCACAAGCAGCTCCAGCACATGTTCGAGGACGCCTCGATCCGCAAGCTGCACGAGCAGGTCGAGGACATGATGATCACCGAGATGCGCCGCGCCCAGGGGCACGAGCTTCTCGAGAATCTCTATTTCACTATCGACGAGCGCTCGCGCGAGGTCGCGCTTACCGACAAGGGCTGCGAGACTCTTTCGCCGACCGACCCCGAAATGTTCGTCCTCCCCGACATCGTTTCGGCGATGGCCGCGATCGACGCCGACAATTCCCTCTCCAGCCAGGAGCGCGCGCAACGCCGCCGCGAGACGCAGGCTAACTTCATGGAGCGCACCGAGCGCGTCCACGATGTCGATCAGCTTCTTCGCGCGTACTGCCTCTATGAGAAGGATGTCGATTACGTTGTCCAGGACAACCACGTCTATATCGTAGATGAATTCACTGGCCGCATCCTCCCCGGCCGCCGCTGGTCCGATGGCCTCCATCAGGCCGTAGAGGCGAAGGAGCAGGTGCAGATCGAGCGCGAGACGCAAACCCTTGCCACGATCACCATCCAGAACTACTTCCGTCTCTACAAGAAGCTCGCCGGCATGACCGGTACCGCCGAGACCGAAGCCGCCGAATTCAACGACATCTACAAGCTGGACGTCGTGGCCATCCCCACGAACCGCCCGATCCGCCGCGTCGATGGCAACGACCTCATCTATCGCACCCAGCGCGAAAAGTACCGCGCGATCATCCAGGAGGTGCTCGAGTGCAACAAGCGCGGGCAGCCAGTGCTGCTCGGCACGGTGAGCGTCGATACATCCGAAGTCCTCTCGCGAATGCTCCGCATGGCCGGAATCCCGCACAATGTGCTGAATGCGAAGAACCACGCCCGCGAAGCCGAGATCGTGGCCCTCGCCGGCCAGCCCGGAACCGTGACAATCGCCACCAACATGGCGGGCCGTGGTACCGACATCAAGCTCGGTCCGGGCGTCGTGTGGTTGCCGGAATCGGTCGTGAAGTCCGGCACCTCGCTCGACGACAAGATGCCCGGCGAATCGAAGACGCTCCGCCAGCTCCTCGAGGACCGTCCTTGCGGACTCATGGTGATCGGCTCGGAACGCCACGAGTCGCGCCGCATCGACCGCCAGTTGCGCGGCCGTTGCTCGCGTCAGGGCGACCCCGGTTCCTCCCGCTTCTACATCTCGCTCGAAGATGAACTGATGCGCCTCTTCGGTTCCGACCGCATCGCGAACCTGATGAGCCGCTTCGGCATGCAGGAGGGCGAAGCCCTTGAACACAAGCTCCTCAACCGTTCCGTCGAAACAGCGCAGCGCCGCGTCGAGCAGCAGAACTTCGCAATCCGCAAGCGCACGCTCGAATACGACGACGTGATGAACAAGCAGCGCGAGGTGATCTACGCCTTCCGCAGCGAGATCCTCCGCTCCGACAACCTCCGCAACAACATTCTCGACGTCTTCAACGACATCATCGCCTCGCAGTGCGAAGCGCTCCTCCCGACGCCGAAGGACTCGCGTCCCGGCGATCTCGCGGAGTGGTTCATGGCGAACTTCCCCGTCGCAGTGCGTGTCGAGGAACTCGCGCCTTTCGCGGGCAAGCCCGAAGAGGCTTCCGACATGCTCGTGAAGCGAGTCGTCCAGGCCTACGAGACCAAGTGCTCGTTCGAGGATCCCGAAAAACTTCCGATGCTCGAGCGCCAGATCATCCTCCACTGCATCGACTCGCAGTGGCAGGAGTACCTGCGCGCGATGGACGAACTTCGCCACGGCGTGAGCCTGCGCGCCTACGGCCAGCGCGATCCGCTGGTCGAATACAAGCGCGAGGCCTTCCAGATGTTCGAGGAACTCATGGGTGCGATCAAGGGCCAGATCGCCCAGACCGCCTTCCGCGCCACGACATCCCTCGAGGCCCTCCAGCGCATCATGGCCGGCGCAATCCGCAAGCAGCAGCAGCAACAGCAGCGCGCCGTCCACGACGAAGTGCGCGTGCTGGGCGCACAGCAACCGGCGGCCGCCGAGAAGAAGCCCGTCGAAGTCCCCGCCGCGGCAGCAGCGCACTTCGACCGCGCGATGGACGCCGCCGTGAAGACCGCCGCAGTCCGCGCGAATCCGCAGGCCACAGCCGCCCGCAACGCCGCATTCCAGAATGTCGGCCGCAACGACCCATGCCCATGCGGCTCCGGAAAGAAGTACAAGAAGTGCTGCGGGCAGGGCCTCTAGTCCGTCTTCTCGCTCCTGACGCATTCATTTGGAGTTGAAACAAACCATGGATTCACAGAAGAAATTGCTCAATGGCGACGAGGCAGTCGCATACGCCGCAAGGGCAGCCGGGATTTTCCTCGGCGCCGGCTACCCTGGCACGCCTTCGACCGAGGTTCTCGAGACTTTCGACCAAATCGGCGGCAATGCCGAATGGGCGCCGAATGAAAAGGTCGCGATGGAAGTCGCGATCGGCGCCGCTTTCGCCCGCGCCAGAGTAATGGTCACGATGAAGCACGTTGGCCTGAATGTCGCGGCCGACCCGCTTTTCACCGCCGCCTACACCGGCGTCGATGGCGCAATGGTCGTGATTGTCGCCGACGATCCGGGCATGGCCTCGAGCCAGAACGAACAGGACTCCCGCTGGTATGCGCAGGCAGCCGCGCTCCCGATCTTCGAGCCAGCCGATTCCCAGCAGGCGTATGACTTCTTCATCGAGGCCGTCAAGGTCTCCGAACGCTGGAGCATCCCTGTCATCCTCCGCCTTACCACGCGCGTCAGCCATTCGAAGTCGATCGTCGATATCCATGGCGGAATCGATGCGCCGCGCGCCACGGCTTTCGTCCGCGATCCCAAGAAGCGCGTGATGGTTCCAGGTTTCGCCCGCCCCGCGCACCGTCGCCTCCGCGCCAAGCTCGAGGAGATTCGGGCATGGGCCGCGGAAGGCGAAAATACCGTCCGCATTTTCCCCGCTTCCGCGCCAGCCGCCGCACAACATCCCGTCGTAATCGCCAGCGGCATCTCGGTGCAGCATGTACGCGAGGCCGCGCCAGAAGCCGATGTCATCCAGGTCGCGATGGCGCACCCGCTGCCAGTCGATGCCGTTAGCGCGGCACTCGCCGGCCGTAAGGCGATGGTCATAGACGAAGGCGACTTCTATCTGGCTGACGCCCTTCGCGCCGCCGGAGTCGATGTCGAACGCAAGCCCGAGCCCTTCCGCTACGGCGAACTCGATGTTGACCGCGTGCGCCGCGCGCTCGCCCGCGACCTTTCGCCCGAAGCGCCGCCGCCGCCCTCGAAGCCGCCGCAACTCTGCAACGGCTGCCCGCACCGCTCCGCCTACGAGATTCTCAAGAAGCTCGACTGCATCGTAAGCGGCGACATCGGATGCTACACGCTCGGCGTAATGCCGCCCTTCCAGGCGGTTGACAACTGCGTCTGCATGGGCGCCAGCATCACCGCCGGCCTCGGCTTGCGCCATGCGCTTCCCGATGCCGACGCAAAGCGCGTAGTGAGCGTTCTCGGCGACAGCACGTTCGTCCATTCCGGTCTCACAGGTCTCGCCGAAATGGCGTACAATCCGCCTAAGACAGGACATGTCGTGATTGTCTTCGACAACTCGATCACCGCCATGACCGGCATGCAGGAGAATCCCGCGACTGGCCGCCGACTCAACCACGAGTCCACGAACAAGCTCGTGATCGAGGATGTCGCGAAGTCGCTCGACATTCCGAATGTCCGCGTGATCAACCATGTGAAAGACAAGTCACAGGCCGAGGAAGAACTGGCCAACGCGCTCGCCTCCGGCGGCCTCTGGTTCTTCGTATGGCGCAGCCCGTGTCTGCTCGGCCTCGCGAAGTTGAAGAAGCGCCAGGACGCGGAACGCGCGGCGCAGGAAGCGGCCCAGGCCAAGAATGAGGTGAAGGCGTAATGAAGACTGTCAACATTGTTCTCGTTGGCCTTGGCGGCCAGGGCATCATCACCGCTTCGGACATTCTCGCCGATGCCGCGTTCCGCGCGGGACTCGACGTGAAGAAGGCCGAAGTGCACGGCATGAGCCAGCGTGGCGGCTCGGTGCGCACCGACGTCCGTTTCGGTTCCGCGGTCCTCAGTCCGATCACTCCCGCCGCATCGGCGGATGTCGTGCTGTCGATGGATCCTTCGCAGGAGCCTGCGGCCGAACTCCTCAAGCGCGCCGATGGCGGAGTGATCCTCACCCCGGCAACGATCGAAGGCATCCAGCTTCCCTCGCCCAAGACGGCGACGGTCGCCATGCTCGGAGCCCTGAGCCGTCACCTCGAGATCCCCGAGGAAGCCTGGAAGGGCGCCCTTGCCGCCGTCTTCCCGGAAAAGATCCTCGGCATGAACCTCGAGGCATTCGCTCTCGGCCGCTCCATCGTCGGCTAGTCCAGTCATACCCTCCCGTATTACCACTTTTCGCCGCATCTCATTCCGCGTTCAAAACAGAACAGGTGAAGCGACAATCCATGCCCCTGTCGGGAAAACTATATACAGGTATCATCGATGCCATTTCATCGGCGAAACGGATAACCATCTGTGCCCATGTGCGTCCCGATGGCGATGCCGTGGGATCCGTGCTGGCGTTGTCGCTCATGTTGTCGCGGATCGGCAAGCCAAATACCAAGGTCTGCGCCGCGATCGATGTGAAGGAAGTCGGACTGTCGTCCTTCCTTTGCGACGATTGGCCCAAAGACGAGTGCACGCTCGCCGCGCCCTCGCAAGCCGCAGCACTTCCATGCGACCTGCTTGTGTGCCTAGACACGGCAAGCGTGGACAGGATTCCCGAACCATTGCGCAACCTCGTCGGCAAAGTTCCGACATTGGTTATCGACCACCATGTGACGAATCCCCGCTACGGTACTGTCAACTGGGTCGCATCCGCGCCGGCGACAGGAGAACTTGTAACGACCCTGGCAAAACGCGCGAAATGGCCGATGGACCAACGTGTGGCCGAAGCACTTTGGGTGGCAATAATTACTGATTCGGGACGTTTCGCGTATGATCAGACGACGCCATCGACAATGCGCTGCGCAGCGACATTGCTGGAGCATGGCGTCCGTTCCGCCTGGATCAACGATCGCATCTATGTGCAGTCAAATCCAAACGTGATCGAATTGCGCAAACGCGCGATGAACTCGCTTGAAATATGGCCGAATGGAATTGTCGCATCGGTAACAATCACAGCCCGCGATTTCAATGAGACAAACAGCAAAAAATCCGACTCGGAAGATATAGTCGATATTCCACGCATGCCATGCGGGAACAAGATCGCGCTGTTCTTCTACGAAGTTCCAGGCACGGAAGGGACAACCCGCGTGAGCATCCGCACGCGCCCGCCATTCGACGCCACATGGCTGGCATGCAGACACGGCGGCGGCGGACACATCCGCGCCGCCGGCTGCGACTTCCCCTGCCCTATTTCATCCGCTCGCTCGGCTATCGAATCCGAGATCGACGAGTGGATCAGGGCGACACCGGCAATCAATCAGTCTCGCTAGGCTTGATTGCCGAAGGGTCTGCCGGTGGCGGCGGTGTTTCCGTCTTCTGCTCGCCATCCTGCCAATCGACTCGCCATTGCGGACGACGGCGGAAGGGTTGCTTGAAGGTGTTTTCGACGGCGCCACGCGCCTCCATCGAAATCATGCATGCACGGGTGCATCCACGCGCGCCACACACGGCTTGCCCGGTGTTGTAGAGATTGCGAGGCTTCTTGAAGAAGGGAGTCCACCAACCTGGCTTAGTGCGATGGCCAAGGCACAGGTTGTCCATGTAGTCGGGCTTGCCATCATCGCACGTCTTGAAGTCCGCGCCTCGGAAACAAACGTCGCAACGCTCCATGTCAACATCCGCCCACTCGACATCGTACCCGCCAAGCTTGACCTTCACGGACCTGTCGGTGGGAATCGCATGCGCAGGGCATTGCGAAGCGCACGCCATGCAACGGTTGCAAAGCGTACCAGGCTTCATGATTGGATCGGGCTCGAGTTCGGCTTCGGTAATGATGATGCCCACGCGCTGGCGCGGTCCGAATTTCTTCGTGAGGAACATCTTGCTCCAACCGATTTCGCCAATGCCGCAAAGGAAGCCGGCGATACGGAGGTTGACCATTACATCGGGATTCGCGCGTCCGGGCGCGACGGGCACGCTGTAGTTTTGGCGCAGACGCCCGACCTGATCTATCGCGCGCCAGTCGCTCTGGTGCCCGTACGGAATCGCCTCGTACCCGAAGTCCTCGATATACTTCGCGATGTTGATCACGGCCATCGGCATGTAGAGATACGTGATGCCGCCATAGCCCATCGCCGAATAGTTGCTGAAGTACGTGCCTTCCTCGATGCCGCGCAAACTGCCACGCATCACGCGGAATGCAAGGGCGATCACACTCTTCGCCTCTGGCATGATCTGACGCGGATCCTGCTGGATCGGTGCGCCTTCCCAGCGATCGATGCTGCCTATGCCGACAATGTCGGCGCCACATTCAAGCGCTTTGCGCTTGACCATCTCCGCCGTTAGGACTTGATTGGACATGATGAACTCCTTGAAAACCTAATGATTACGCGCCCTTGGTGGTGGAAAGAACACCGGAGGCCGCCTTGATGAATCCCGAGATGTTCGCGAGATCGCTGGGAATGATCATCGTGTTGCCTGTCTTGGCAAGCTTGCCGAATTCGCCGATGTACTGTTCGGCGAGACGAAGATTCACAGCTGCGGCGCCGCTCGGACCATCGATCGCCTTGGCAATTTCCCGAAGACCCTGGCTGGTTGCCTCTGCGACAAGCTTGATTTCCTGCGCACGGCCTTCCGCCTCGTTGATGCGGCGGGCCTTTTCACCTTCGGACTTGGCGATGGCTTCCTGCTTCTCGCCTTCCGCGCGGTTGATCTTCGCCTGGCGATCACCCTCGGATTCCGCAATCAACGCGCGCTTTTCACGCTCCGCGCGCATCTGCTTTTCCATCGCGTCGCGAATCGACTGCGGCGGCGTGATGTTCTTGATTTCATAGCGCGTGACCTTGATGCCCCATGGATCGCTCGCCTTATCGACAGCATCCACGATCGAGGCGTTGATCGCGGTGCGCTCCTCGAAGGAACGGTCGAGGTCAAGCTTGCCCATCTCGCTGCGCATCGTGGTCTGCGCCAGCTGGGTCGTTGCAAAGAGATAGTTGCTGATGCCGTATGAGGCGCGGACAGGATCAATCACTTGCAGGTAGAGGATGCCATCGACTTCGACGGTGATATTGTCCTTGGTGATGCACTGCTGCGGGGGAACGTCGATCGCATGCTCCTTGAGCGAATGCTTGTAGGCGATGCGGTCGATAATCGGCACTAGCGGATGCATGCCGGCCTCGAGTGTGCAATGATATTTTCCGACACGCTCGACAACGTACGCGCTCTTCTGCGGCACGATGCGAATGCAACGGACCAAAGTGATGAAGATAAGCACGAAAATAAGAATCGCAATCGCTGGCGGCATGACAGTAATCCTTTCGTTTTCGCCGATGGAAAACCACATCGACATACAACAAGGTACTTGATTTGCCGGGCCAAATCAAGTATTGACGAATGCATGGCCCAAGACCCGAAATCAACGTCGGACACATCCGAAGACTTCCACGTCGCACAAGAAGTCAAGTTCGCGACGAAACAGGATGTCGCCGCCATTCCGTTAAACCAGCACACCGGCGAAGATCCCGCTGTCGCCGCATTCGTGCGCTATCTGCTATCGGAACGCCAGGCATCTACAAACACCGTTTCCGCGTATGTTAAGGATTTGTCGCAATTCGCCAGCCATGCATGGGGAGACCTGCTTCCGCCATTCGACTGGGCGAGCATCGACCGTTATGCCGCAAGGGGCTTTGTCGTTAAACTGCAGCAGGCGGAGTGCGCCCCGACATCGACGCGCCGCAAGCTTTCCTCCGCGCGCTCGTTCTACGATTTCCTGATCCGCGATGGCTATCTCGACAGCTCGCCCTTCGAAGGCGTTCGCGGTCCGCGCCTCGCGCATCGCCTGCCAGGCGTGCTTACCGTCGAGCAAGTCGCCACGCTTCTCGCCGCGCCGATGAAGGCATACGAACGCGACCGCAAGGCTGCGGCCGCCGCGCGCGACGAACGCGATGAACTGCTTGCGCTTTACGCGGCATGGCGCGACACCGCGATACTCGAAACCCTCTACAGCACTGGAGCGCGAATCTCCGAGGCAATGGGTCTCGTTCGCAATAGGGTGGACATAAGGCGCGGCGTGGCGATCGTCTTCGGCAAAGGACGCAAGGAACGCCTTTGCGCGCTCGGCGAACCGGCATGCGACGCACTTTCGCAGGCGCTTGAACTTTCGGCATTGCTATGGCCGGAAACCCAGCGCGCCGATTCCGAAATTTTCCGCAACCTCCGCGGCGGACCGCTTACTCCACGTTCAGTCGAACGCGAAATGAAGCACTGGCTCCAGGAAGCAGGACTTCCCCCCGACTATTCCCCGCACAAGCTCCGTCACTCTTTCGCGACGCATCTCCTCGATGCCGGCGCAGACCTGCGCAATGTTCAGGAAATGCTGGGACATGCCAGTATCGCGACGACACAGATCTACACGCATCTGACAATCGAGCGCCTCCGCGAAACCTACGACAAAGCGCATCCCCGCGCGTAGGAAATTGCTGAAACACGAGGGAGAAAACGGTGCGCCGCGAAATTGGTGTCAATTTCGCGGCGCGCCGTTTTTTTTTCTCTAGCCGAAGCGAATTACTTCGCCTGGCCGATGGCCTTGAGGAGGGCCTTGAACCAAGGCTGCTTCACATCGAAGGGCTTGCCGCCCTTGATGCGCTCGAACTCGCAGGCGCGGAGCTTGCCATTCTGGTTCTCATCCTCGCCGACGACGCCGGAATCACCCTTGAGGGCGCACTTCACGGCGGCAACCGCGCAACGCTTGATCAGCTTGCGGTCCTCGGCATTCGGGGCGGCGGCGCGGCTGTAGTAGCCGGACTTCTGGACGAGCACCTTCTCGGCGCCGATCATCTCGGCGAACTGCTTGGCGAACCAAGCGCCGGGATTGACCTTGTCCAGCTTAACATGGCCGAATGCGTCGCGCGGGACTTCCTCGCCGCGGGCTTCCATCTCCTTGACGATCGTCTCGACGCCGGCGCCCTCCGAGATGAAGATGTTGACGCAGTCATTGGCGTCCATCACGGCGCGGAGGCGCTTCGCCTCGGCCTTGATGTCGAGCTTCATTTCGGGGATGTAAACACCGTGGACTTCGCGGACGGCGCGCGTGAGACCAAGACCATCGACGAACTTCTGGCCGTCGAGTAGCTTGCGGTAGGCGACGGCAGTGGCGGCGGTGAGCCAGCCGCAGTTGCGGCCCATGACCTCGAGGACGATGAGCATGCGCGGATTGGCGCTGTGTTCGGCCACGACGTTGGAGAAGTACTTCGCGCCTTCCTCGGCCGCGGTCCATGCGCCAAGCGACTGCTTGATCGGGTAAACGTCATTGTCGATCGTCTTCGGCATGCCGACGACCGTGAGATCGTAGTTGTTCGTCTTGAGGAATGCGGCGAGATCGGCCGCAGCGGTGTTCGTATCGTCCCCGCCAATGGTGTGGAGGACATCGTCACCGTCCTTGACGAGCTGGTCGGCCGCGACCTTCTGCGGGTCTTCGCCTTCCTTTACGAGCCCACGCTTCACGCAGTCCTTGACGTTCGTGAGCTTGACGCGGCTGTTGCCGATGCAGCTGCCGCCGAAGCCGACGAGGTCGAGCGCCTGCTTGCGTACATTGGGGGTGACCGCGATGCTGTCGCCAAGGAGAAGTCCCTTGTAGCCGCCCCTGTAGCAGATGATCTTCACATCTGGCGCGGCCTTGGTGTACTGGTCAATCAGATAACCGATCGCAGAACTCAGGCAGGGGGCGAGGCCACCGGCCGTCAGGATGCCAACTTTGCGAACTTTCTTCATGGGTTACTATCCTTATTGTGATTTTGGGGGAATCGGTTTGAAACGCGGAAAGCGCGCGGGATCATTCCCTCGCCCGGCGTTCCTTTGCAGAACGCGATTGCGGTATTTTAGCACATGTTAATGGACAATGCGAAAGGGAAAATGGAAATTGAGAAAGGGGTATTTTAGGAATGGCAACGGGTGCGACAGCGCGAGTTTGAGCGCGGGGAAATAGTCGCGCCCCCATAGGTACTTTGAAAATTTAAGTCTGACAGCGGCGTCGGCAGAGAACTTGCGCAGTGCCGCCTCCGCCTCTTCCCGCGAAAAGAAGCCATCATGCTTCGCGACAATCTTCTCCATGAGACGAGGGCTTGCATCCCAGTCTTCCGTCGCAACGGTGCGGCTCTCAAGATGCGTGCGATAGAGATATGAAACCCCGTCGAGGCGAATGCCGGAAAAGCCCCTCTCGATCAGCGACAGGAAGAAGTCGTAGTCTTCCCATCCATTGTCGAAAAGGCGATCAAAGCCAACTTCCCGCGCGGCCGCTGTCCGCACGAAAGAGTTCATTCCGACAAAATTTCCCGCCTTGAACAAGTTCCGAGAAAATTCCGGCGCATTGATTTCCCGTTTGTACCGGCCAAATGATTTCAATCCACAATATGCGAATGCTATCGACGGATTGTCTTCATTGATTTGCGGAATCGATTTTTCAATGAAGTCCGATGGAATCATGTCATCCGCATCGAGATTGAAGAACCAATCTCCATGCGTCTCCGCCAAAAGTGCATTGCGCGTGGCCACGATCCCACGATGCGGCAGGCGCAGGTAGCGGATGCGGTCGCCATAGTGCGCAATGACAGAAGGAGTGTCATCGGTGCTGCCGTCGTCGGCGACGATAATCTCCGCAGGCTGGAGCGTCTGCGCCAGCACGCTGTCGATTGCCTCCGGGAGGAATCGTGCGTAGTTGTAGGTCGGGATGACGACTGAAAGTTCCAATATCCGTCCTTGCGAATTTATGCGCGCGTGCGCGGCGAGTGGGCGAACGCAGTGAGCATCACGACTCGCATGATGCGCGCGACGCTCCGTTGGACATCGGCCTTCGAGATGCGGCCTTCGTCGAGCGCCGCGCGTATCGCGTCGCGCTTCTCCCGCACGCCTGGCATCTGGATGTCGTTGCCGGCGGAATTATGGCGCAACGGATCCGCGCCGTTCCACCAGTCCGTCATCACGAACCCGCCAAATCTCCATTCCGCCTTCAGTATGCCTTCAAGCAAGTCATACGATGTCGCCGCGAATTCTCCGTTGATGCGATTGTACGACGTCATCACCGCAAGCGGTTGGCCCACGAGATTGCACCACTCGAATGACTTCAGGTAGATTTCGCGGAGGGCGCGCTCCGAGACGATGTTGTTCTCGCCGACGCGCTCGTATTCCTGGCTGTTCACAGCGAAGTGCTTCATCGTCGCATAGCGACCGGAAAGAGATCTGTCATCGAGCGTCTGCACGCCTCTTGCGACAATGCCGATCTGCATGCCGCAAAGCAATGGATCCTCCGAAAGGTATTCGAAGTTGCGTCCGCAAAGCGGATTCCTCTGGATGTTGGCCCCCGCGCCAAGCCAGCCATCGATGTTCGCCTGCGCCATGTCGCTCTGGATGCAACGCCCGAATTCAAGCGCATGGCGCTTGCTCCATGTCTGCGCAAGCAGCGTCGCCGAAGGATAGGCGACCCCAAGACACGCCGCCTCGGTGTCCTTGCCAGGATCTTCGCCGAAGATCGCAAGGCGCACGCCAGATGGACCGTCCTGACAGTTGCTCGCGGGAATACCATATTTGCGGGCGTGCCATATTTCCGATCCTTCGCCGCGGGTCTTGCACTGGAAGGCACCGACTCCGCCAACGCCAGAAAGTTCTGCGTCATCGTGGAAGTCGTCGAAGACAATGCCATTCACGCAGCCGGCAAGCTCCTCGTTTGAGAATTGCGCGACGAACTGTTCCATCGTCGCCTTGCCATCGCGCACATCGTGAAGCGTGACGAGCGTCTTGCCCGGCTTGCGCTTGAACTGCGCCCTGTTCTCTGCCGCCGGATCCGCGACAACGCGCGTCGGGATTTCGGAACAGCATAAATCGATGGTGCGCGCCATGGCGATTTCATTCTTCTCGTCGCGATATCCAAACGGAGATGCGCCAGCCTTTGAAATGAGGCGCAAGGCGGGGTCGTTGGTGACGAGCCGGTTCTGCGTCTTGCAGGTCACGATTGGTTTCGACAGATTGAAGACTCCCGCGACATGCGTGTTGCGGGAGGAGTCGCCGACGCGGACAATGTATTTGCCCGGCTCAAACACATACGATGCCGTCTTTTCGCAGTACGATGCGAATTGCGGCAGAAAGAACGCAAGTTCCACCTTGGCAGTTTCGCCCGGCGCCAGCACTTCGGTCTTCCCGTATGCGCAAAGCTGCTGATACGGCTTTTCAAGTTTTCCGTCCGGCGAGGAAAGATATGCCTGCACGACTTCCGCGCCAGGCATGCTACCGGTGTTCGTGACCTTGGCGGCGATTGTGATTATGGGACCATCGGCGGCGATTGTCGTGCGCGCGATTTTGAAGCTCGTGTAAGATAGGCCGAAGCCGAAGGGGAAGCGCGGCTCGACGCCGAATGTGTCGAAGTAGCGGTAGCCGACATATATGCCTTCGTTGAATGGAACATCGCAAGTTCCGAAGCAATCGGTCGTGGGATAGTCAAGATAGCGCTTCGCCCATGTCATGGCGAGTTTGCCGGACGGCGTGACGCGTCCGGTCAGGATATCCGCTACCGCGTCGCCGCCCGTTTCGCCGGCAAGGCCTGTCAACAACACCGCCTTCACGGGATAGCGGTCGAGAAACGACGCATCGATCGCGCCGCACACATTCAACAGCACTATCACCGTGTCGAAGTTTTCGCACGCGAGGCGAAGCAGGCGCTCCTCTTCCTGATGAAGACGGAACGAACCTGGTCCGTCGGTCATATCGACCGATTCGCCACAGTTGCGGCCGATGGTGACGATCGCGGGCAGTTTGCGCCGCCCGCCGGCAAGAGCCGCGAACTCCAAATCGGAAATCGCCGGTTCAGGGAAACGGAATGTCCAGCGTCCCCAGTCGCGGTTGATGCGAGTGAAAGCATCGGCATGTTCGTGTATGTGCTTGCGATAGAGGTCGGCGAAAGGCTGGGAAATCGCGACACCGGCATTCACAAGCCCACGGTCATACGGAACCTGTGGCTGCGAAAGCATGTCGCCGGAGCCAAAGCCCATGCGATGCGGACAATACGAAGTGACTCCGAGAAGCGCGACCTTTGCATCCGCCGCCAGCGGAAGCGCCCTGCCATCGTTGCGGAGAAGCACCATTCCATCTGCGGCAATGCGGCGCGCCGCCGCGACTTTTTCGATGCGGTTCATAACGATTCGAGCCTGGAAGGGTTGAAGGAAAGCGGGATCAAGGCGCTTCGACTAGCTGGACATTGTCGATGAAGAGGTCGCCGACAACGCCAATCGCCACGATGTGCACCACAAGATACTGCAGTTTCTCGCGGCTCTTTAGCTGGTGGACCGACATCTTCTTCGCCTTCGCGGATGCAAGTCCGGGAATATCCATGCTCTTCTTTGTCCACGCCTTCGGAATCTCCGCCATGCCGCCGGCGTCGCCGTTGGTGAAATAGATCAGCGGGAATTTCTCGGTGCGACGCAGATCCGTGCGGACCGGAATCTTCGCCGTCTTGTCCTTCGCCTTCGGGCTCAGGCAGAAGCCTTCGAGGGTGATTCTCGCCTTTGGACCGGTGCTGCGCGCCTCGACGATTAGCCGGTAGTTCTTCTTCGGATCGACGGGAATGGCGTAGCTATCGACCTTCACGCCCTGGTTCTCCGCGATCGATGCATTCGGGACATGGATGCGAAGCGCGTGTGCGTGGGTGCCGTCGGGATTCACCTCGACATACTCGTGGTTCTGGAAATAGAAGCTTTCACCAGGCTGGTCATACTTCGTGTACCAGCTGGCGAGCGGATCCTTCGGATCGTCGAAATGTCCGTTGACGACCAAGTTCTGTCCTGCCGTGGCAATCGACACGGCGGATGAGAACGCGATGGCGAGAGCAATAAACTTTTTCATGATTACAAGATTAGCACATCCAACATTCATTGCCAATATGTCTCGTGGGGCAAGTGACAAAACATGACAATCGCTCTTTTCCATAGTGACTTGCAACGCACTCAAATGCTATTATGGGAGCAAATTGTCACTGGTATCGCATCGACCGACATGAATACGGAACTGACATCGCGTCTCGAGTCCATCAACGGACTCGTCAACGGCTGGCGGGCGCTCGTCCGCCTTCTCTTCGCTATCGGTGGAGTGGCGCTGCTTGTCTCCCTCGCCGCCGCTTCCGACCTCGCATGGCGCTTTGGCGCTGGCGGACGCATCGCAGTCGCCGCGGCATGGGCAGCCGCCGCCGTCGCGGGCATCGCGATCGTCGCGCGCGCCGCGACCGTGCGCCGCACTTCCGCCGCAGTCGCCGCCATGCTCGAGCGCCACTTCCCGCAGCTCGACAACCATCTGATCAACCACGTGCAGTTCGCCGCGGAGACCGGCTCCGACCCGCTTCGCGACGCCTACATGCGCACTACTTCCCCCGGCATCGACGGTCTTCCCCTCAACGAGATGCGCCCGAACCGTCCGCTCCTCTACGGCCTGGCCGCAATGGTCGTCGGCGTCGCCGCGCTCGCCGCCCCCTACCCTTGCATAGGCCCCGCATGGAATGTCGCGGTGAAGCGCGTCGTAAATCCATTCTCCGCCCTTGAGCCTGCATCCCTCGCGCATGTCGTTGAGGTAGCGCCTGGCGACGTATCGGTCCCACAAGGCGATTCAATCGCGCTTTCGTGCGTCGCCGTCGGCCGTTCGGGGCAACCCATCGACCTCGAGATCGCACCAGACGACGACCAGCCCACGACTCTCCGTCTCGGACGCCTAGACACTACCGATATCGAAACCGAATTCGCCCACCGCATCGCGAAGGTCTCAGGTTCGTTCCGCTACCGCTTCATCGCTGGCGATGCGCCGCCTACGCCCTACCATCGCGTCACGCCGATTCCACCGCTCGTGCTTTCGTCGCTCTCGCTCCGCATCGACCCGCCAACATACACCCGTCTTCCATCGCAGGATCTCGACGCGCTCGCCGATGTCCCCGCCATTCCGTATGGCTCTGGCGTGACCGCTTCCGCCAGGCTTTCGCGCGCCGCGTCTTCGGCGGCAATCGCAACTTCCGAACGCACTTCCATCGCAGGCAACCCGGTTGGCAATCGCATCGAATGGTCCTTCCCGCAGTTTGCGGCGACTAATTCGTCGATGCGCATTTCGGCAGTAGGGCAAGATGGCGGCAAGCTTGAAGCGACAATCCGACTGAACCTGCTGCAGGATCGTCCGCCCGTGATCGAAATCGTCAAGCCCCTCGGCGCGACAGTCCTCCCGCCAGGCGCGAACCCGGTTGTCGAGTTCAAGGTCACGGACGACTACGGTGTCGCATCCGCGCAGATTGAATCGATTTCCCGCAATGCGAAGCGCGACGCCGAGGGCAAGATCCTTACCGAGTGGAATTCCACCAACGGCACGATCTGGGCCGAGTGGCGCGGCTTGCCAACGGAAGTCGGCGGCGACGCCGCCTTCCGCGTTGTCGCATTCGACACGGCGTCTGGCAAGCCAAACCGCGCCGTCTCGCAGCTGATCGTGTTCGACGCCACGAACATCGCCGCAGTCGTAAAGGAAGAGGAGCGAGTCGCCGCCAAGTCGGCGCTCACTTTAGGGCAGCTCATCGACCGCCAGCGCGCGAATCTCGATTCGACGCGCTCCCTCGAGGCGATGCTCCCGGCGATGGACCCGACGAGCTGGAATGGCGCCCGCGAACGCGAGGCCGCGATCATCGAGATGGCCGCCGCGCTTTTGAAGGATGGTTCTGGACTCGGTTCCGCCAAGGCAATGCTCGAACGAGCATCGCGCGGCCCGATGCTCGAGGCGGAAGCGACGCTTGGCCGCATGGAATCCGAGCCGGCAGAATCCCGCGTCGCGCTTGCAGAGAAGGCCGCCGCCGCGCAGGAGGCTGTCCTCCGCATGCTCACAAACGCCGGCGCCGCTGTCGATGAAGCGCGCTCCTCGCAGGCGTCGTCCGGACTGCTCGCGCAGATCGAGGCGCTGATCAAGGCGCAGGAAGGGCTAGTCGCCGTTTCGCGCGCCGCGGCCGCCGCGAAAAAGGCCGCGAGCGAAGACGACTGCGATGCGCAGGACGACCTTGCCATGGACGTCGGCGAACTGATCGACCAGTGCCGGCGCGACGCGAAGTCGCTCGCGAACTCCGATGAAGCCTTCGCCGCCACTCTTTCCGCAGTAGCCGATCTTGCCGAGCAGCGCTCGATCAAAAACGAGATGCTCCACGCCGCCGAAGCAATGTCCGGCGCAAAGGCCGAAAATGCGATTCCCTTCCAGGAGCGCGCGATCGAGGGGTTGAAGGCACTTTGCGACGCCCTGAACGAACAGCGCACCGAAGACGCCCAGGCGCGCATGGAAGACGCCGCGGAAGTCGTGTCCGGCGCGAAGGAGGCAATGGGTAAGCTTAAGGATCTGCAGAGCGCGGTCGTCGAAGCGCTGCGCGCGACGGAAGGCCAGGAGGACAAGTCGGGCGACGGACATGACGAAGCGCTCGACCTCGAGATCGAAGAGTTGAAGTCCGCGATGGCCGATGCCGCCCTCAAGATCGCTACGGACCTGCAGGTCTTCCCGGACCTGCCTGTCGGCAACGAACTCGTCGAGGACGTCTTCCAGATCTACGAGGCGATGGCGCAGCCGAAGGGCTCGGAATCGACGGAGGTCACCGAGCTCGGCCTACAGAAGGAGGACTGGATCCTCGATGCGCTCAAGACAGCGGAAGGCCGCCTCGACGACATGGAAATGTGGCTCACCCCGCGCCCCGACGCCATCAAGCGCAACATCGAGAACTTCGACCGCGAAGAGCTTCCGCAGATCGGCATGGTCACGATGCCCGACGAACTCGAAGACATCATCGGCGACCTGCTCGACCAGGAAGACGAACTGCGCGACCAGGCCGACGACTCCACCGGCAACCAGGGCACCGCCGATATCGCCGCCGGCTGGGATATCATGGAAGGCGAATTCACGTCGTACGGCGCAAAGGGCAAGTCCGGCAACGAACGCCCCGAGCACAAGGATCAGGACGGCCGTTCCACCGTTGGCCGGCAAGGCCAGTCCGATGGCGAAGTCGTCGGCGCCTCCGGCAAGATCAACGACGGCGATGAAAACATCGAAAAGCGCATGACCCGCGATTCCTCCCAGGCCGGCGAAATCGAGGAGGAAGACCACCGCGAGGCCAAGGCCACTGGCGGCGGCAAGCTTTCCGGCTATGGCGAACAGGAGGGCATGGCGGGCCTTGGCCCACGCCGCGACAGCTCGGTGAGCAAGCCATCGGAACTCGGACGCCAGGCAATGCTGCGCCGCGACGCGGAAACGCTCTACGCCCGCGCGACGATGAACCATCTGCGTACAGGCCGCCTCGATGAAGCGATCCGCCACATGCGCATGGCCGAGGAAGCCCTTGAAAAAGGCCTGCCGATCCAGCAGGTCCGCGAGTTCCAGCGCCGCGCATCCGTCGCGCTCCGCGAGACACAGGCCGACCTCGACGCAGGCATCGGCGCGGGCGCGCTTGGCGCCGGTTCCGCCGCGAAAGCGCCAGACACCGATGTCGCCTCGACTCCCGATGAAGCTCCGCCGGCCTATCGCGGACTCGTCTCGGACTATTTCAAGGCGCTTGGGCAATAGTAAAAAAAAAACGGCGCGCCGTTTTTTTTGACAGGGATGACGGCCCGCCGCCATCCGCAATTGGCTCCAAAAGGAGAAGCAAAATGGCCGAAAAGAAACTGGATGTGGAAATCTCCCTCGATGCCATCGAGGTGAATGAGAAGGCTCTCGCGGACGCGAAGGCAAAGCGTCTCTTCCAATGCAATCTGATCTGGCCCAAGGTCGGCACCGCGTTGCGCTCCGCATCGCTCGCCATTGAACTCGACAAGGGCAAGTGGACATCCGCGGGCAAGCCCTGGCATGAATGCGTTGTCACCAAGGATTCAGTGCAAGGGCGTATCGGGATAGCCGTCGGCCTTACCGGCAAGGTGACCGATGGCCTCGCCTCGCTTTTCGCCCGCACCGCCGGCGCATCGACATTGAAGCTTCTTGCCGGCATCGTCGGCGATATTGCGCCGGGACTCCCAGGCGACATCCTCTCTCTTCCGATTTCCGCGGCGACAAAGACAATCTCGAAGGAGAAAGCGCCCGAAATGCTCTACAAGGCCGCGATTGACTTCGACACCGCGACGCTTCCCGCCGCCGGCGAAAGCATGCGCCTCGAGTTCCCGCTTCTGGCGACACAGGACATCATAAAAGTCACAAATGTCCCCTCCCCCAAGCAGTCGCGCTCGAAGCAGACAAAACTGGCGAAGAAAGGCGACCAGATCGGCACCTGCGCCATCACGGTAAAAGTCCTTTGACCTGGCCGCCCAGACGTGAGGCTGCGAGACGCTGACGATCCGCTCCGCGACGCAGTGTTTCTTTTCGTCGGACATATCCTTCCGCTGAGCGTAGAGACTGAGGATCGTCGCCAGCAGCCCCATGTTCCGGTCCCCGAGGATATTGATAGTGTTTCCTCGAACAATACGCGCTAGACCGCGGGGAAAAAAATGGAGATACGCCCTGTTTTCTATTCCCGCGCTAGAGCATCTAGCTCTGCTGGCTTTTCAAGCGCCTCTAGCGACACTAGCCCAGCCAGCCCCGCTAGCAATACTAGAAGCGCTAGCAGGACTAGAAAACTAGTGCGAAGCGGCGGAGTTTTGCGGTGGCGGCCCCATTCGCCACCATTCCCTAGAAAAAAGCGGCGCGCCGCGAAAAAAAGCGGCGCGCCGTCTTTCTAGACTCTTCTCAACCTAGCGGCGG
>JAZQOE010000062.1:0-28613 GCA_045627705.1 Kiritimatiellia bacterium
GGGGCGTCAACGCCCCGGCGCGCCTTTTTTCCACTTGCCAACTTGAAACTCCGCCAACTCCATCAACTTGGCAACTCGCGACTGCCACGGCACTGCTTGACTCGTTCGGGTAGTCGGCAACTGGCAGTGCAACGCAGTCCCGCGTTGGCAAATGGGCAAGTTCAGCTGCGGCATTCACCTGCCCAGATTTCCTTGAGCGCGAGGGCGGCGGGCTTTGGACGACCGAAGAAATCGACGATGGCGGTGTTGCCAGTGCAAGGGAACCCATCGTGGCCCATCCAGATTATCATGCCGCCGATTCGAGGAAACCGGGCAAGGGCGGAACGAGCGGCATAAGCGAGCGCTTCCGCCTGGCGTCGCTGCGACCAATCGACATACTCCGCAATGTCGGCGGGTTCCCGTCCCATCCGCGTCTTGAAGGTATCCCACTGCACCCATTGGAATGTACGGCACCAAAGCGGATTTTCGACATTGCACGGCATCAGCGGCGCGCCGCCGGCAGTGTATTCGAGCACGTCAAGCGGACTCGCCGATGGAAAACCCGTTTCTGAACGGAATAGCGCATCGTCCGCATCCCAGTATTCGCGCCATTCGTCCATGTCCTCGCAGTTCCACGGACCATGCACGTCCCAGTGCAATCCTTTCCCGTTCTCTTCCTTCACTGCGTAGAAACGCGGGCCTGACGCGGATGTCTCAAGAAAGCGCCGTCCAGGATCCTCGGCGGCGACAAGCGCATCCAATCGCGCAATGAGCGGATGCTCCTTTGTAACGGGCCTGCCAATGCCGACCTTCCCGCCATCAAGCGCCCCTTGAAGTTCGTTGCCTCCACACCAAAGCAAGAGCGACGCGTGATGCTGCCGACGCACGATGTACGTCTGAGCGATATCGCAAAGGTCCGCCATCGCCCTTGTATCTTCCGGCGGCCAGTTTTCAAGACCCGAAGAGCAAATCGGGAACTCCTGCCATACGAGGATCCCCAGCTCGTCGCAGATTGAATAGAATGTCTCATCAGGCAAGACCGCACCGCCCCAAACGCGGAAGACATTGCACCCGATATCGCGATACAGCGAAACCAGATCGCGCACTGACTTTGCATCGCAATCGGCAAAGACCGCCTTTGGCGGCGTCCAGTCGATGCCTCGAAGGAAGACTGGCTTGCCGTTAATCACGCACAGCCAAGGATCGGCGCCTTCGGGTGCGCCCTCGCACTGATGCCATTCAATGTCGCGGAATCCAATGGTGCGCTCGACGGAATCCAAGATGACGCCATCGCGACCGACAAGCGAAACCGCAAGAGTATAAAGCGGCTGCGCACCTTCCGTCGCCGGCCACCACGGCTCCACATCGAGCGAGTCGAAAGCGACTCCCGCCGCGAATGAAGACGCGGGAACGCTACGCGAAAAAAACGGCGCGCCGTTTTTTCCGCGCAATGAAAGTTCAACCGTCGCTTCCGTCGCATCGCCGTCGATCACGCCCCACACCCGCAGTTTCCCGCGATTCGAGACAATGTCAAAACCTGTGGTCGCACGGCATTCGGCGAAGTTCGCTCCGCGCTTCGCGACAAGCGAAACGGAATCGAAGATGCCGATCTGGACAATGCGGGAAGTCCAGTCCCAGTAGTAGTTGAAGCGCGTCTTCCACTCCGTCATCTTCGACGTCTCGCCAACCTGGCCGAGCCAGCGCGGGGGACACTCGAATACAAACACAAAACGGTTGTCACGTGATGGATCAAGGAATCCCGTGATATCGAACGCATGCGGGACGAAGGTGCAGTTGAAGGTGCCGACCTCGGAGTTGTTGACGAACACGCGCCCGAATGCGTCGATCCCCTGGCAATCAAGGCAGATAGTTTCACCGGCATGCGCCTTGATCCAATCGGCCGGAATCATCGTTTCGACAAGCCAATGACGATTTTCAACCCATTCGCAAGCGCGTGCGTTCAACCCGACATTCCAATCCGGAATCACGCCGGC
The DNA here is from genome assembly GCA_045627705.1 of Kiritimatiellia bacterium. GTDB lineage: Bacteria > Verrucomicrobiota > Kiritimatiellia > RFP12 > JBMNHG01 > JBMNHG01. The sequence goes on from JAZQOE010000062.1 coordinate 1,974, forward strand.
GGCAAGAAGCGCTCCCTGAACCGAACCAGGGAGCGCGAACGGAATGGCGGGAACATCGGCACCGACAAGTGCCTGCGTCTCCATCGTGAGTGCCGCCCGCCACTGTTCGGGATGAAAGCCGGACACTTTCCATTGGAGAGTCGAAAGGTCGAAAACCGTCTTCATTGTGTGACACCCTTCAAATTGATTTGGAGGCAAGGTAGGCGCTGGCGAAGGCCCAGGTCAGGTTGAATCCGCCGCATGGGGCGTCGAGGTCGAGGATTTCGCCGGCAAAGTAAAGCCCTTCGACAATCTTGCTGCGCATTGTCGCGGGATCGACTTCGGAAAGAGCTACGCCGCCGCGCGTGACCATCGAATGATCCCATCCGCCAGTCGATTCGATGGCGAGCGGAAAGGCGCCGCAAAGCGAGACAAGGCGGGAAAGGGATGATTTGTCCGTCTGCGCAAGCGGGGCATCGGGAATGCCCGCAACGGCGCAAAGCGCTTGCGCGAAGGCGCGCGGGAGTTCACCGGCAAGCAGGTTGCGGATCGCCTTGCCGCCATTCGAGGCGCGCCATTTCGCGAAGATCGAACGCCATGCTTCTTCATCACGCGAGGCAATCGGCCGAATGGAAATCGCTACAGGATCAGCGGAAGCGCCCGAAGCGCGTTGCGCCGCCAACGATTCCGAAACCGCGCCAGAAATATTCAGCACGGCGGGACCGCTCACGCCATGATGGGTGAAGAGCACTGCGCCTCGTTCCTCGTGGGCCATGCGGCGTCGCGGCGAGGTCGCGTCGCGAGGTGGCTCGAAGCGGACGATTGCATCCTCGAGCGAAACGCCCGGAAGCGATTTCGCCCAGTCGTCAGCCGCATCAAGCGGCACGAGCGTCGGGATAGGCTGGACGATTGCGTGGCCGACACCGCGGGCGAGCGCAATCCCGCTTCCATTCGAACCGAGAGGCGGCATGCTATGTCCGCCGGCGGCGAGAATCACACGTGGCGAATCAATGACACCGTTGGAAGTTCGCACGCCGCAGATTGCGCCGGAATCATCGCGCAAGAGTTCTTCGGCCAAAGTGTCTTCGAAGATTTTCACGCCATTGCGGCGTGCCGTCGCGCAAAGTGCTTCAAGCACGTCGGACGCACGATGGGACGCCGGAAATACGAACCTCCCATCCTCCACCACCGATGCAACGCCGGCATGCGCGAACCAATCGCGGATCGCGCGGGGCGGGAACGCGCGAAGGGCGGGAGTGATGAAGCGGCCTTGACGCCCGAAAAGCGGCGGTATGGAATCGTCTGGAAGCGCTGTCGTGAAATTGCAGCGTCCGCCACCTGTCGCGAGAATCTTGCGCCCCGGCGCGGAAAGGCGTTCGATGACGGCAACGCGCAAGCCGCGCGGCGCATGGCAGGCAGCCATGAGGCCCGCGGCTCCACCGCCAATTATCACTATGTCGAATTGATTCATCTGCATGGGCCACCAAACGTTTCGCTTCATTTGGCGATTTTACGGACTTTGGAAACTGTCCATTGGATTACGGCGGCGATCGCATCGAAAGTCCAAATGTATGCGTCGATAGCATGGCTCCCAAGTGTCGGGAAGAATTCAGCCGCAGTCGCGGGAGTGGTCGCGATGACCCAGAGACAGACGCCGAAAACATTGAAGATGTAGATCAGCACATACGAGAAGAGATGGCCGTTTTCGATGATGTCCGGCTGGTGGATCGAAAGCGAGATGACAGTGTAGCTCACATGGTGTCCCCAGGCCATTCCCATGATGAAGAGCCAAAGCGCGCGCCACGGACCGGGATCGACGAAGAAACAGAGAATCCACCAGATGACGATGGCGATGACAGCATAGAATGGGAAGAAGTATGGGGCGAGACCGATAAGCGTGTTCGTGCGCGAGAGCATCACATACCCGCCATCTTCATCGATCTTGATCTTCCCGACCTTCACGCCCGAAAGCAACGCCCAGATTGCATGGGTCAATTCGTGTCCGAGTATGTATGGCTTCGCCGAAACGGGGAGGAAGAAGTGTATGGTTATCCAAAGGATGAATCCGCAGATGAGCGCCCATGTGTCCAGCGAGAGGTGAAGCGATGCCGCTTCGGGCGTCACTGGCTGTAGCATGCTGAAGAGCGCCACGGTGAGCGCCCAGCAAAAAGGCAGAAGCAGAAGCGCAACCAGCACCCTGAGGAATGCTCGTCCAGGGCCGTGTCCGCCATTTTGTTTCTGGTTTCGCTGCGGCATGGTTCAGTTGACAGGCTTAAGCAGTTCCGATGGATCGGGTGAAACGTTGTCGCCCTCGATCAGCGAAAGTGCTTCGCCGGCGAGGTAGAGCGATCCGCAGACGAGTACCATGCCGCTGTTTTCGCGCGCCCATTGTTTCGCTTCCATGAGGGCGCGCGGCAATTCCGAAAGGCCTGTCTCCAATCCAGCCGCGCGGAGCAGCACCGCGCATTCCTCTGGAGGCAGCGTGCGCGGAGTGGGTGTCGCGACCGCCCAGGCGCGCTTGGCGACTGGCGCCAGGAGGCGTATCGCGGAAGAGACATCCTTGTCGGCGCAGAAGCCTGTGACCAGCGCAATCGGGCCTTTGAACTTGATGGCCTTCAGCGATTGACGGAGCGCACGAATCGCATGTGGGTTGTGTGCGCCGTCGATGATGATCGGGGGATCCTTCGAAACGAGATCAAAGCGTCCTGGCCAGCGCGCATTGGAGAAGCCCTCGCGGATTGCGTCATCAGGCATTTCAATTCCAAGAACGCTTGAGAGCACGTCGATCGCCGCAAGCGCGGTCGCCGCGTTTTGCGCCTGGTATGCGCCGACAAGGCCAAGTTTGACCTTGCCTAGATCGCGCTCCGATGACGAAAGCCGAAGCGTTAACCCATCGAGGCTCGCGGATGAAAGCGCAGAAGTCACGACTGAAGGCGAATCAATTAGCGGCGCGCCGTTTTCCCGCGCTATTGAAACGAGGGCCGCATGCGCCTCTTCTTCGAGCGGGCCAAGCACGACAGGGCGTCCGCGCTTGATGATTCCGCCCTTCTCGCGTGCGATGGCGGCTAGAGTGTCGCCGAGGTATTCGCAATGTTCCAGGCCGATCGAGGTGATTACGGACACAAGAGGCGTGATCACGTTTGTCGCATCGAGTCGTCCGCCAAGGCCGACCTCGACGACTGCGAGTTTAATGCCCGCGTCGCGGAACGCGGTGAATCCAGCCGCTGTCGCGACTTCGAAGAATGTCGGTTCGCCAAGTTCGGCGGGAAGCGATGATGCGGCGGCTTCGACCTTGTCGAGGGCGGCGGCGAGTGCAGTGTCGGAAAGCGGCGCGCCGCGAATAACGATGCGCTCGTTGAACTTGCGGAGGTGAGGCGATGTGAATCGCCCGACGCCGAAGCCTGCGGCATCGAGGGTTTCCGCTATGAGGGTGGCGACCGATCCCTTGCCGTTTGTGCCGGCGACATGCACGGCGGCGAACGAATCCTGCGGATTGCCAAGCGCACCGAGAAGCGCAGTGATACGCCCGAGTCCGGGCTTCATGCCGAAGCGACGGCGTTGGAATAGCCTTTCAAGCCTTGTGTCGAGATTGCATGCCGATGACATTGCTTCAATCAGTCTTTCTTTTGGGCTTCGTAGATTGTCCAGTTGCCAAGCCCGGGGACATCGAATGCCGCGAGCGCTTCAAGCGTGAATCCGCAGTCGGGAGGAAGATTTGCGCGACCGAGGGGATTACCGTCGGTTCGGAGAAGGTAGGCGACTTGTCGTCCTTCGCCGATAAACTCATTCGCTAGCGACGCATGGCGTTGCCTTAAGCCTTCCCAGCCCAGCTCGTCGTAGAGCGGCTGCAGTTTGCGGCGGCGCGATTCCTGGACTTTGATCGGCCAGCGATTCCAGCGTTCGTACCCTTCGCGTTCCCATGGTTCCTTCCAGTACGGCATTTCCTGGTCGAGGATGCCGGGGTTGAATGCGAAGAGGCGATAGGGTTCGTAGCGGCGGAATGCGCCGACACCGAGATCAAGGGGTTGCTCCATGAACAGCACGGCGTCTTCGCGCAGGTGCGGACGAATCGCCTTGCCCGTCTCGGACTGCATGTAGCCCGAATGGCTCATGGACTGTCCCCAGAACGGCTCGGCGACCTTCGGTAGCCACGAAAGCACGGCGATTGCGGCAAAGCATGCGAGCAGCGTCCTGGGATGTTTGCGCGATGATACGAGGGATTGCATCGCAAGCAGCGCGAAGAAGATGAAGAGAGGCGTCAAAGGATAGAAAAAGCGCGTGAAGGCATTGCTCCACGGCGCCCAGTAGTAGAACATGTACGGGGCGGTAGCGACGATCATGCATTCGGCGCCGACAACGCGCACAAGGCGGTTGCCGCATGCCAGGACGCCAGCGATGGCGAGCGCGAAGAGCATGATCCCGCAGTCTTCGTTGAGACCGTGGATGACAGTCGCGATGTTTTCCAAGGCATACGCGGTCTTCAACGCCTGCTGCTCGCCGGTGAGGAAGTACCCGCTATGGAACGGGCTTCCAAACCATCGCCAATGGTAGAGCGCGATCAGGATCGGGATGACGGCGTAGGCCAGACCTAGCGCAACCGCGGAAAAGACGGCGCGCCGTTTTTCCGCGGTGAAGCCGCCGCTTGCGCGAAGCGCGGCGACAACCGTCCACACAATCGCAGTCCCTAGCGGAAGCGCGTAAAGAATCGCGGTGTGACGCGCGGCGACAGCGCACCCTAGCGCTATGCCGGCGCCAATCGCCGAAGCATAGCCCTTGTTTTTGGCCCAATGGCCGAGCATCGCAAAGCCGCAGACAAGCGCACATCCTTCCATCGCATGCGCGAGGGGATATCCCGAATACGACTGGAAGAACGGGTGTAGCATCAACAGCCATACGCCGGCCGCAGAGGCGAATCTTCCTAGCCGCAGGCGGAACAGGAACCATGCGCCCACGAGCGTCAGGAACCCGAGTATCGGATTCACGGCGAATACGGCCATGTCGCTTCCGCCCGTGATCCTGTATGCCATGCCAATGAGAAACGGGTATCCGGGCGCATATTTCGGTATGAGCTCGCCACGGTCGTTTTCGACCCACACGTGGTTGATCTGCTCGAAGGGAGTGCGCGGCGGACGCCCCGCCATTTCACCCGCGGCGAGACGCTTGCCGAGGATGATGTAGCCTTCGCAGTCCTTTTCGTTCGTGCCTGGCACGAAACACTTCGACTGCAAAAACAGATAGAGCGCCAGAGCCGCGAAAAGCGCGACAAGCGAGAGGATTGTCTTCCAGCGTTGCTTCATCTGTTGATCCGCTACATCGCGGGATATTCGCCGGCGTTGACAAGCGCCGCGATCGAATCGACCACATGCCGGCGGTCTTCGCGGTAGGTGACGCCGAACCAGCGCGACGATGTCGGGAGCACCTTGACTGTCGCCGCGCCTTCGTTGACGAGGTCGTTGACGACGCCGGGGAGATACCACTCTGACTTCGGCTCGCTACCATGCGCGTCCATCCATGCGGGGAAGCGGTCGATGAGATGGCGGAGGAATGCCGGCGGGAAGCCCCACATGTTCATCGAGACAAGTTCCTCGCCAGTGAGGGCGACGGGCGCGGCCGCGTTTTCAGTGTTTGCGATGCCACCATCGGGAGCGCGCCCGATCTTCGTCATCTCGGTAACATTCCGCAGCATGCCGTCATCCGCGACATCGCAAACGCCGCGGGAAACCGTTCCGTTCTCGGAAAGCGTGGCGAGCAAGCGGAAGCCGACCATCGCATACGATGTCGGGCTCGGCGAGGACAAAAGGAATTCGCCGAGTTTCGCGAATGCGTCGCGTCCGTAGAAATCATCGGCGTTGATCACGGCGAACGGCGCGGCGCCTACGGCGTTGCGCGCGGCGCGGGCGGCATGCGCGGTGCCCCACGGCTTGGTGCGCCCTTCGGGAACAGCGAAGCCAGAGGGGATGTCGTCGATCGACTGAAAGGCGTATTCGATCTCGATCCTGCCTTCGTAGCGCGAGCCGACCTGCTTGCGGAACGCATCCTCGAAATCGTGGCGGATCACGAATACGACCTTGCCGAAACCTGCGCGGATTGCGTCGTAAACGGAGTAGTCCATGATGATCTCGCCGTTTGGCCCGACAGGCTCCATCTGCTTTATTCCCCCGAAGCGGCTTCCCATTCCGGCGGCAAGAATCACAAGCACGGGCCTGCAACCCGGGGCGGCTTCGGCTGTGCGGACTGGAGTTTTCATGGAGAATCCCTTTTCTGTTCTTTCGGTTGTGTCGCCGCATCGATTCCTTGAAACGGCGCCAGGCGCGGCGAAAAAGCGGCGCGCCGTTTTTTCGTGACGGTGCAGCCACATTGCAAGGTGGAGATTATACCCGCGGAATGTGGTGAAATCCACACGCATTGCATTGGATGGCCAGGGCGGACATTGCCATCTTGACTGCTGGCTACAATCTCCATTAACATTTTTCCAATGAGCGACATCTACTACGATACCTTCATGGGCCACGGCCCAAAACAGATCGTGCACTGGGAACATTGGTCGAATCCCGATGCCGAGACATTCCTTTCCGGCATCGACTACTACGACCATCCGCGTGAATGCCGTTTGAAACTGCGCGAATTGTACCCGCAATTGAACCTTGGGATACCGGAGAAGGACGATCCAATCCCGCGTCCCGAACTCGCCAAGGACAAGAGCCACGGCCGCTGGGGCGACGCCTATCGCGAATTCTGGCAGCAGGACGTTGCGGGGCAGCGCTTCAAGACCTACGAGGAACGCATGGCGTTCAGCCCGCTCGCGCAAGGCGATTTCTCCGGCTGGAACATCGTCGAAGACGGCGACTACTCTTCCGAGGAAGTCATCTACCAGCGCTACCGCAAGCACTATCCCGCCGAATGGGGCGACAAGGCTCCTGAGGGATCAGGGGTTTCGGTCAGTTTCTACAACACGACCTTCCAATGGCCGATGCTAGTCTTCGGCTACCAGAACTTCCTCGAGATGAGCCTCGATCCAGACTTCGAGCGAATCATGGACGAGTTCGCCGAAATCAACCGCCGCGTCTTCGGTGCGTTCGCGAGGCTGCCGGTGAACTTCGTGGTGTGCCACGACGATATCGTCCTCACCAATGGCCCATGCTGCAGTCCCGCATGGATGCACAAGTTCGTCTTCCCGCGATACGAGGAATACTGGGGCATGCTCAAGGCCGCAGGCAAGGAAGTGCTGTTCATGGTCGATGGTTGCATGGATGCGTTCGTCGATGACGTGATGGCGTGCGGCGCCCGCGGAATCATCACCGAACCTTACACCGACTTCAAGCGGATCGCCCGGAAGTACAAGGATTGCTTCCTCGCCGGCGAAGGCGACAACCGCATCCTGATGCGCAACAATCCCGGGGAAATCAAGGCGATGGTACGGAGCATGGCCGAGACTGGCCGCATGTCCGGCGGCTACATGATGTGCATTGGCAACCATATCCCGTTCAACGTGCCGCCCGAAGCCATCAAGCTCTATCTCGACTATTCGGTCGAAGTCGCGCGAAGGGATTGACCGGGAGACCAGCGCCCGGATGCTTTCACCCAATGTGCGGGACTGCGGCCAGGAGCTCGCGGACACGCGGATGCGTTGGGTCGTGCAGGACTTTTTCCGGTAGGCCAGACTCGATGATCCTGCCGCCCCAGAGAACGTAAACACGGTCGCACACTGCGCCTACAACCGCAAGGTCGTGGGCGATGAGCAGTACGCCCAGACCAAGACGATTGCGTAGGTCCGCAAGAAGATTGAGGATTCGCGCCTGCACTGAAACGTCGAGCGCGGAAACTGGTTCATCCGCGATCAATGCCTTTGGCTCGACGGCGAGCGCCCGCGCGATGCTCACGCGCTGACACTGCCCGCCGCTAAGTTCGCGCGGAGTCTGCGCGGCGATTTCGGCCGGCAACCCGACTTCTCGCAGCAGGGCGTCGATGCGATCTGGAAGCTCCGACCGCGGACATACCCCATGAACGCTCAATGCCTCGCGCAAGGTTTCACCGACAGTGAACCGCGGATTGAGCGAACCCACCGCATCCTGGAAGACCATCTGGATATCGCGGTGGAACGCGCGCTTCTCCCTTGATGAAAATCCCCCGATGTCGGCGCCGGATGAAAGCACGCGGCCGGAGTCTGGCTTCAGCATTCCAAGAAGTGTCTTTGCAAGCGTGCTTTTCCCGCTGCCGCTCTCGCCGATCAGTCCGACGATCTCGCCGCGTCCCAGGGAAAGCGTGACATCATCCAGCGCGCGCACTGGAGGACGTCCCGAACGCCTGTAGCACACCGAGACATTCTCTGCCGACAATACGGGTTGGTTGTCGATAACGCCTTGCATTACTTCGTCTTCTTCGTGTTCTTTTCCTGGAGATTCTTCCAGACCTTCTTCAGGATCTCCTGTCCGTTGTCGCGGATTTCCTCGCGCGCGACTTCCCTTGCGAGATCCTTCACGCCACTCCGCAGAGAACGTTCATCGATACGCGGATGTTTCACCGTTCCGCCAACCGGGATTGCAAGCGTACGATCCTTGAAGTACTCGGCGAAGTCCTCGCCGACAATATCGACCGCGGCTTGTCCGACTGGAATGTCGATCCTGTAATCCGCATCGTCGGCGAGCGTGGCGCGTCCGCGGAAGACAATCGGGTATTTGCCAATCGAGAAAAGCTGCTCGCCGGACTCGATCACGCCGTTCTTGCAGACAATATCCAGCGCCTGATGCTTGAGTTTCAACGTCTGGCTGGAAAGCTTCACGAACTTGAGGACTTCCTCGAAATCCCCTGACGGGGCGAGTTCAAGGTTGTCGAGCGAAATGCGCGACGAGAAGGATGACTTCTGGAATTGTTCCTTGTCCAACGGGATGTCGAACGGCATCAGGGAAACGCTGATGCTTCCGTTCTTCACAGAGCACTGCGTTAGAAGCGGATTCACGTAGCCAAGCAATTTGCGAAGCACGGTGTCGTTGATGCGGGCGTTGTCGAGAAGGAACAGCCTTGAGGTTGAGCGTACGCGCTTCGGAGTTTGACCGAGCGACACTTCGCATGCGACATTCGCCTTGCCCTCGTTGATTGTCGGCGCATACGAGATTTTGGCGACGCCGCCGGAAAGGGATATCGTGGCATCCGCCGGACTGGCGACAAGGCCGTATGCCGACAGCGACTTTATGAAGGTCTTGATCTCGGCATTTGCGTTGGCTAGGAAGGAATCAGCGCCGTCGGCGAATGAACCCGCGACACGGAACGGGCGCGCTTCATGTCCGTCGATTGAGACACTGTCCACGCCAGCCTGGACAAGCCAGCTGGAGAGACGTCCCCAGTCAAACGCGATATTGCCAGATGCGGTCAGAGCCTTGTTGCCTTTCATGTCCGCGAGAGTCGCCTCGCCGTCCGAAATCTCCGCCCAAGCGCCCTTGACGGCGATTTTGCCCAGTTTGAGCGTGTCGCTATCGGGTGTCCATTCGCAACCGCAGGAGAGACGCACGTCACGGTCGGAGACAGGAGCCTTCATCCCTTGCGAGGCGTACGATGCGTCGATCAATGCGATGTCGGCATTTGCGACGTACCTGGGTGAAGCGGCCTGGCGTGGAAGAACCGCGGAAGCGCGCATCGTTGTCTTGCCGACAGTGAACAGCGATTTTTTCGAGGGCTTGATCGCGAGTTGTTCCGATGTTAGCAGGAGCTTGGCGTCGGTATGCGATTCTCGTGAAAAATCAAGCGAGAGATCGAGACCGAGAATGCCTGACATCTCCGGCATGTTGTGGAAGAACTGCCCGTAGTCGCGACGGAATGACGCAAGGTTGAACGATCCGATAAAGCGCGAGCCGTTCGCGTCGCCAGCTCCGCCGAGCTGGCCAAACGATGTGACGAGCTTGAAAGTGTCGATCGTAAACGGCGACTCCCCGCGCTTGCGGAGCGAAATGTCTAGCGATGGCGAAATCAAATTGTACGCGGTGCCATCCGCAATAACAGAGAGCGGACCCGAAAACTCCGACTTGCCCTTGACGAGCACCTGGTCGCGCACACTTTCGAGTGTGAGGGTCGAATGCATCAAACCCTGCTTTACGCCATATCCTTCGCGGATGCCGAGAAGCGGGGCGAAGTCCGCGACAATGCGCGCGAGATCCGCATCGGCCTCGGCACGGAGATTGCCGGCAGTGATGGTTCCATCGGACAATGATGTCATGCCATCGATTGTCGCGGATGCCCAAGGCGAAGTGAGCATGCCGTTTGAAATCGCGAGAGTGTTTCCATCGCATGAGACGGAACCCGAAAATTGCGCAGATGCAACAGGGGATGGGATGTCGGAGGCGATAGCGATGTCATTTGCCGAGCACACGACCCTGGCGTCGAATTTCGCCGGAAGATCGAAGGAACCGTTGAGCGACGCCTCGACGGTGCCACCCGAAAAAAGCGGCGCGCCGTTTTTTCGAGGGAAGGCAGGAGAAAGAGCCGAAAGATCAATCGAGTGAAATTCGGCATTGAATCCGGCAGTGCGCTTGCCGTCAAGAATCCAAGCCTTTGGATCAGCGATGCGGATGGTGCAACGCGCGCTGCCGCGTTTCGCCAAGTCAGATGTCGGCGCAAGAAATTCGATTGCGCCATCGACGGCGGAAGAGATTGACAGGATGGAAAGGTTGACTGCTATTCCATCGGCGCGGATTTCTTCGAGCGAATCGGCGGGGTAGAAGTGGAACTCGCCATCTGCGATCTTTACCTGTGCCGACAGGTCGGCGATTGGAAGAGAAAGCCCATTCTTTTCTTCCAGCGTAGTTGTCGCGTCCGGCGATCGCTTTTGAATCGGCTGATGCCGTTCTTGCGGGACTGGTTGCGGTACGGCGATTGGTGGAACGACTTCGCCATTTGGGACTGGCGGGGGCAGCGTCGCCACGGAAGGCTTTGTTGGCTGGTAAAACTCGACGCGAGGCTTCGAGACAAGGACATCTCCCGCGTCGAGATGGGCGAATGGAAGCAACTTCCAAAGCGATGTCGCAAGCGTTACAGAAGGAATCGACGCCTTCCATTCCGGTTGCCCGGTGCTGTGTACGCGCACGCCCTCGAGGCGCTGGGGCGATGTCCAATGGAAGCGCCACGAATCTATTTCGATGGCGATGCCATCCGATTTCGAGTTTATCGAGGAAACGATGCGCTCGCGCGCCCAACCTGATGAAAGGACAGCCGGAAGCATCGCGGTGGCGGCGGCGAGAACGAAGAGCGTGATCACGATGATAGTCGCAATCATGTGATGGCGGCGCTGCTTGTATTCGCGGCCGATCGCGATCACGCCGTCGGCCCCCGCACCGAATATCGGCGCGGGAGCAAGACGTCTGTCGGTGTCGCCGTTGGCAACGCTCTGCGACGTGGCCTGCTGGCGTCTCCGCGGGTTGTGCTCGAAATCGAATGGCATGTATTGCTTGGCAATGGGATGCTACTTCTTGAGGAAGAGCTCGATCACTGGTACCGCGACGTTCGGCCGACGCGCGGGGAGGCGGAGCGTCAGCGTCTTTTCGCCGAGATTGCCCGTTGCGGAACCCATCTGCCAATCATCGAGGCCGAAACGCAGTTCCGACGCATCGTTGAGCAACTGCGCGTATTCGACGCGGTCCCCCAGTCCGTCAATGTGGAGCGCGCCGTAGGGCCATGCGAAGACGTGGACATAGAGGCGATTCGTCTCGGGGTTGTACGTCAGGCGGCAGTGTTCGGGAGTCTTGAACTCCGCCGGTGCCTCGGTGCATCCATAGATCGAACGTGAATGGCGGCGCATCCACTCGCCGATGCCGCGCAGTCGCTCGATGGCGCGCTCGTCGAATTCGCCACGTCCGGTCGGACCGACGTTGAGCAGGAGGTTGCCGCCCTTGCTCACGCAGTCGATGAGCGTGCGGATGAGCTCGTCGGTGGAGCGCCAGCTCTGCTCGTCGCGATGATAGCCCCAGGAACCGCTGAAGGTCTGGCAGGCTTCCCAGGTCACCTTCTGGCCTTCGAAGGTGTACCATGAGCGTGGCTGCCACTGCTCTGGAGTCTTCACGTCCCATGCTCCGGGGAGGTCGAGGCGGTCATCGACAATCACATTCGGCTGAAGCTCGCGGACCATGCGGTAGAGCTTTTCGGATTCATAGACGATGTGGTCCTTGCCGAAGCGGCCGTCGCCAGGGTGATCCTTGTCGGGATACGAGAAGTCGAACCAAAGGACATTCACGTCGCCATACTTCGTGAGCAGTTCCTTCACCTGGCGGCGCATGTACTCGGCGTACTTCGCGGGATCGCGGCCGGCGTTCATCTTCGCGCGTTCCTCGTCGGAGAGGCCGCGATACGGGCCGATCTTGTTGTCGATGACAAACTGCGGATGGTGCCAGTCGATGAGCGAGTAGTAGAAGCCAGTGCGGAGGCCGCGTTCGTTGAACGCCTTGACCATCGGACGGATCAGGTCGCGTCCGGCGGCGGTGTTGGTCGCCTTGTAGTCGGTCTGCTTCGTATCCCAGAGGCAGAAGCCCTCGTGGTGCTTGGTCGTGACGACGAAATACTTCATGCCGGCGTTCGCGGCCTCCGCCGCCCAGAGATTGGGGTCGTAGAGGTCGGGGTTGAAGCGCTTGAAGTAGCGGCGCTCGTATTCATCGACGGGAATCGACTCATTGTTCATGAGCCACTCGTGGCGCGCGCCCTGCGAGTAAAGACCCCAGTGGATGAACATGCCGAAGCGATCGTGGGTGAACCACGAAGTGTCGCCATGCGGCAGGGATTCGAGAGAAGGAAGTTTCGATGAAGATTTTGCTGTCTTGCCCATAATGAAGGATTCCTTTCACGGAGATTGCGATATCTTCGCAGATAATCGCGGCGTAAGAAATAGAAAAAGCAATCGCGCGATAAATCCGCTGGTATCGAACAGATTGACTGAGACACCATTCTCGCATTATCCTTGCGACATGCAACACCAAGACGCAAACCATGCGACCGATTCTGGACGCGCGCCGGATGCCTGGGCACTTTACAGGCGACTCCTCAAGCGCGCGCGCCCTTATCGCGCACGCCTTGCGATCGGCGTCATCGCCGCCATTCTCTGCGGTGGTTCGACCTACGCCCTTCTTCAGGTCCTCCCGCGCGCGCTTGCGACCTTCGACATGTCGGGAAAGAAGTTGCCTGTCGTTGAATCGGTGGAAACGCCAGCGCAGATTGCGAACGGAAAAGCGGAGCCAGCGTCTTTGCCCCCTTCGGGCCAAGCCGACACAGTGAGTCCCGAAGACGTTCCGGCATGGTTCATCAAGGCCGAAAAAACGGCGCGCCGTTTTAATCTTCCGCTACGCAATGCCGATGGCACGCCGTCTTGGCAATGCTTCGCGTTGAGCCTGATCGCGCTTCCGCTTATCGTGCTGCTTCGTGCACTTGCAGTGTTTCTCAGCCACTACTGCCTGCGATGGGTTGGCGCGAGCATCGTACGCGATTTGCGCAACGACCTGTTCGACCGTTTGCAGCGCCAGTCCCTAAAATTCTTCGGAGGGTGCGACATTGGCTCGCTGATAAGCCGCACGATCAATGATACGACGGTTATCGAGAACATGATCGCGACGACGATCGCCGATCTAACCGAAGCGCCGCTGTTGATTGTTTCGGCGCTTGCGTTTGGAATCGTCTTCGCCACCGAAAACCACATGCTCGGATTCCTGTTGATCGGAGCCATGGTCTTTCCGCTTTGCATCGTGCCGATGGCGATTCTCGGTTCTCATGTGCGCCGCTGGATCAAGCGCGCCCTCGAACGCATCGCGGATGTCGTGTCGCGCATGCACGAGGTCTTTACCGGTATTCGCGTGATCAAGGCCTTTAATACGGAGGATTCCGAGGACAAGCGCTTCCGCGAGGTGAACACGCGCTATTTCGGTGCCATCGTGCGCGCGATGCGGGCCGAGCTGATGATGTCGCCGGCGATGGAGATGGTCTGTATCCTGATTGGCTGCGCCTTCATCATCTTCTGCTATGTGCGTGGCTTCCGCATCACCCAGATCATTCCGATCGCCGTTGTCGCGATCATGATCTACAAGCCGATGAAGCACCTTACGCGCATTGTCCCGGCGCTCCAGCGCGCTAGCGCGGCGCTCGACCGCATCTTCTCCCTGCTCGATACTGACACTCGTCTGCCCGAAGCCGAGCATCCTGTCGCCCTCTCCGCATTCAACAAGGGAATCACCTTCGACAATGTTTCCTTCGCCTTCTCCGAGACGGGGCGCCAGATTCTCGACGCGATATCCTTCGAGGTCCCGCGCGGCGGCATGGTGGCGCTTGTAGGCGAAACAGGTTCGGGCAAATCGACGATCGCAAATCTCCTGGCGCGCTTCTACGATCCGACAGCGGGGCGCGTGCTTTTCGATGGTGTCGATCTGCGAGACGCGAGCATCACGGATTTGCGCAGGCTCGTGGGCGTGGTTACGCAGGAGACGATTCTCTTCAACGAGACCGTGGCCTTCAACATCGCGTACGGCATGCCCAACGCATCGCGCGAGCAGATCATTGCCGCGGCGAAACTCGCCAATGCGCATGATTTCATCGTTGCCCATCCCGAGGGCTATGACCGCGTGGTCGGCGAGAAGGGCTTCACCCTAAGCGGCGGAGAGCGCCAGCGCGTAGCGCTCGCTCGCGCGATCCTCCGCAATCCGCCGATCCTCATCCTCGACGAGGCGACCAGCGCGCTGGACACTGTCACGGAGCACCTCGTGCAGGAGGCGATTGCGCGCGTGATGGAGAATCGCACCGTCCTCGCAATCGCGCATCGCCTTGCGACAGTCCGCTCCGCCGATCTTATCCTCGTGATAGACCACGGCCACATCGTCGAGCGTGGCACCCACGAAGAACTCCATGCCCGTCCCGACGGACTCTACCGCCGCCTTTGTGACATGCAGCTGTCCGGCGATTGACAGCTTGATCGCCCCGATGGATAGTGCCCGCGTCGCTGTCTGGCAAGATCGCGGCCGTATCTGGCGACTTCTTCTGCTACCTTGTATATTTTCTCCGCTGATGGTGTCGGGTACTCGTAATCATCGGTGGAAGCAGAATCAGGGCTGCTCGCGGAAAACGGCGCGCCGTTTTTCTCGGCATGAGCCGTTATTTCGGCGGCGAGCCGCGTGGCCAGCGCAAGACGATCACGCGTTTCGCATTCCCACACCACGACTACCTTCCAGCCCATATCTTCAAGTTGAGTTTTCACCCGTGTATCGCGCTCGACATTGCGCCTGAATTTATCCTGCCAGAAATCGATGCGGCTCTTTGGCATTGTCGCGATCGGACATCCCGGGTGACGATGCCAGAAGCATCCATGCACGAAGATGACGCACTTCCACTTCCGCATCACGACATCCGGCTTGCCGGGCAAGTCGCGCCGGCGAAGCGAAAAGCGAAACCCCAGTCGATGCAACGTCGAGCGGACAATCATCTCAGGCTGCGTATCTGCGGATTTAATCCTCGACATCAGCCATGATCGTTCATCTGATGGAATCGTATCGGTCATTGCTTCGCTTTCTCCGTTGAATGACATTCCCCGAACGGAAAAGTATCATCGCACATTTTTTTGCGGAATCACAATGTCATATATGCACATATTTGCCGCACCTTTTCCAATGGTTTTCCCATCATGATCCATGCTATTCTCTTTTGTGCCGTTGGCGGTTTTCGTGTTTAATCGACCCACCCGTACACAAAATCGTCAACCGCCGCAACCTCTTACCTCCTACCTCTTACCTCTTACCTCAATCGAAAGGCTCACACATGACCAAGTCTGCTCCCAATGCAAAGTGGCCAGTCCTTCGTTCGTATGACCAGGACCATCTCCGTGAAATCTCGCTTCCCCTTGGCGGCATCGGTACTGGCACGATCGGCTTCGGCGGCCGTGGCCAGCTCCGCGATTTCGAGGTCATGAACACGCCGGACAAGGGATTCCAGCCACAGAAGACTTTCTTCGCCCTCTGGGTCAAGCCACAGGGCGGCGAGGCCGTCACACGCTGCCTGGAAGGCGCAATCGAGGACTATCAGGGCGGCGACGGTTCGCAGGCCGCGAACCACGGCCTCCCGCGCTTCCGCAAGTGCTCGTTCGAAGCCGCCTACCCGTTCGGCCAGGTCTCGCTCTCAGACCCCGAGGTGCCCGTCACCGCGCGCATCCAGGCCTTCAACCCGTTCATCCCTGGCGACGCCGAGCAGAGCGGTCTTCCCGTCGCCATCCTCCGCTTCACCCTCACCAACCGCACCGACAAGCCCGCCAAGGCCGCCATCTGCGGCAGCATGCACAACTTCGTCGGCTACGACGGAATCAATCCAGCCCACAAGCAGAAGGGCAACTTCAACGAGTTCCGCCCGGTCAGGGACGGCGAGTGGGCCGGCGTCTTCATGGGCACCAACGGCGTGCCGCGGTTCGACGACTGCTACGGCTCGATGGCCATCGCCACCGACGTCGCGAAGGGTGTGACCTACCGCACCGACTGGGCACACCTCTCGTGGGGCGACGTCCTGCTCGACTTCTGGGACGACTTCTCCGCCGACGGCAAACTCGAAGAGCGCGCCAAGCCAGAGAACGAGGACGCCCCCTACGCCTCGCTCTGCGCCCCGCTCTCCATCCCGGCCAAGGGCTCCGCATCCGTCACCTTCATGGTTTCCTGGCACTTCCCCAACCGCCGCTCGTGGAACCCGGTCGAGGACAAGACCGACCACGCGAAGGAGAAGGGCCCGAACTGGGTCGGCAACTATTACACCACCCTCTACAAGGACGCCTGGGAAGTCGTCCGCGAGGTCGCCCCGCAGCTCCCCACGCTCGAAGCGGACACCATCAAGTTCGTCAAGGCGTTCCTCTCATCCGATCTGCCCGACACCGTCAAGGAGGCCGCCCTCTTCAACCTCTCCACGCTCCGCACGCAGACCTGCTTCCGCACCGCCGACGGCAAGTTCTTCGGCTGGGAAGGCTGTGCCGACAAGAACGGCTCCTGCATGGGCAGCTGTACCCACGTCTGGAACTACGAGACCGCCACGCACTATCTCTTCGGCCAGCTCGCCCGCGACATGCGCGACACCGAGTTCGGCCACGCCACCGCGGACAACGGCTGCATGTCGTTCCGCGTCGGCCTGCCGCTCGATACCCACGCCAGGCATTTCCCCTTCGCGGCCGCCGACGGCCAGATGGGCACCATCATGCGCTTCTACCGCGACTGGACGCTCTGCGGCGACGACGCCATGCTGAAGCGCCTCTGGCCGAACGTCCGCAAGACGATCGGGTTCGCATGGCTCGAAAACGGATGGGACGCCAACCAGGACGGCGTGATGGAGGGCTGCCAGCACAACACCATGGACGTCGAGTACTACGGCCCGAACCCCCAGATGCAGTTCTGGTACCTCGGCGCCCTCCGCGCCTGCGAGGAAATGGCCCGCCATCTCGGCGAGACAGACTTCGCCGACCGCTGCCGCAAGCTCTTCGACAATGGCTCCGCGAAGATCTGTGGAAAGATGTTCAACGGCGACTACTATGAGCACCTGATCCAGCCGCTCAAGTCCGACAAGGATGTCCTCTGGGGCACCAAGCTCAGTGGCGAAAGCCCTGTGAACCCCGTGCTCCAGATCGGAGCCGGATGCCTTGTGGACCAGCTTGTCGGCCAGTACATGGCGCACATCTGCGGCCTCGGCTACCTCGATGATCCAAAGCGCATCGCGACCGCCACCGGCGCCGTCATGCGCAACAACTTCCAGAAGGACCTGTACGGCCACTTCAACCACCTGCGCACCTTCGCGCTCAACGACGAATCCGCCCTGCTCATGGCCTCGTATCCGCGCGGACGTCGCCCGAAGCGCCCGTTCCCGTATTACAACGAGGTAATGACGGGCTTTGAGTACACCGCGGCGACGCAGATGATCTACGAAAACCAGATTGCCGACGCCATGAAGGTGATCTCCTCGATCCGCGCCCGCTACAACGGCAAGCGACGCAATCCATTCGACGAGGCGGAATGCGGCCACCACTACGCTCGCGCGATGGCCAGTTGGTCCGCGCTCGTCGCCCTCGAGGGCTTCAACTATTCCGCAGTCGATGACGTGATGGAGTTCTCGCCACGCCTCGACAAGGGCAAGCCGAAGCACTTCTTCTGGGCCGCGGGTACGTCATGGGGCACCGTTGACCTCCGCAAGACCGCGAAGGGCTGGCGCGCTTCGCTCAAGGTTCTCCACGGCGGCATTGCCATCAAGGCATTCAAGCTTGATGGCAAGGAAATCCCATTCGCATGAGCAACACAACGGGAATCGCGCGGCCGCCGATGATGTTTCCTGCGGCCGAATACATCGCGCGCCTAAAGCGTCTCCAGACGCTCCTCAAGCGCGCGAAGCTTGACGGCGCATTCATCTTCGATCCGCTCCTGCGGCTTTACTACACGGGTTTCGACTCGACGAACGGATTGCTCGCCGTCGATGCGCGTGACGGCGTCACCTTCCTCACCGATCCGCGCTATATCGACGCAGCCCGCGCGCAACTCCCGTTCTTGCAATGTGGGCTTTTCAAGCGCGGCGAAAAGCTCGATGCGCAGTATCGTGCGCTTTCGCGCAACTGGTCGGCGATAGGACTTGAAGGCGGGATGCCTGCGAACGACCTCGACAATCTGCTCGACCACCTCGCCGACGGGCGCGGCGGAGATCGCGAGTGGGAGGATGTCACGCGCATTTCAAGCAGCCAGCGCGCGATCAAGAGCGCGCGCGAACGCAAAGCGATGCGCGCGGCATGCGCCGCGAACGACCGCATGATGGTCGAAGTGCAGCGCGCCGCGCGTCCGGGCATGACCGAATGGGACATCCGCAATCTAGTGCGGCGCGCCGCCGACACCTACGGGCAGGATGAATCCTTCGATGCGATTGTCTGCGTTGGCGCCACCGCCGCGGAACCGCACCACCATCCAGGTCTCGACACACTCGAAGAAGGGCAGCCGCTCCTACTCGATATCGGCTTGAAACTCGACTGCTATTGCGCCGATCTTACGCGCACTTGCTTCTACGGCAAGCCCGGCAAACTGTTCCGCGACGTGCATGCCGTTGTGCTTGCGGCAAACCGCAAGGCTGCGTCCCGGCTGCGTCCCGGCATGACAGGCGAAGAACTGGACGCCATAGCGCGCGACCACATCGAAAAGGCCGGCTTCGGAAAGTATTTCACGCATTCTCTTGGCCATGGCGTTGGATTGGAAGTCCATGAGGCGCCGACAGCCGCGCCGCGACAAACCGCGAAGCTCGAGCCTGGCATGATCGTTACGATCGAGCCTGGAATCTACATCCCAGGCAAGGTCGGCGTGCGCATCGAGGATGTCGCTCTCGTGACCCAGAATGGTTGCGAGATACTGAGCGATGCGCCGAGGGGTTGGGATGTAGTTGCCTGAAGTCAACCGCTCCGATAAAGGCAAAGAGAATTTAACCGTACCCGCACTACTCGCGCCCAATCGAAATCCTCACGCAAGATTCGCTCGAATCCTTTAGCGCGAACCCTCTTGAAATGCGGTACCCTGGTATCCATGCGATTTCGCCGCTTGCGGCGCAAATCAATGGCAGAGAATCTCGCAGGTAATATGGCACGCCGCCATCTACGAGGATATCCTGCAGTTTCTTCGAACCATTCATTCCAAGTGGTGCCATGCGGTCACCGGGAAGGCGCGCGCGAACAAGCAGGCCACCAGCGCGATTGACTGCTTCAAGCGAAAGCGAACATTCCGCGGGGAAGTTTCCGATTGGTCCCGCATCGCGCACTATTCCAGTTGCGATTCCGGTTCCAATGCGATAGCCATTCCAGTCGATTTCCCCTGGAATGGGAAGAATTGCTTCACCCTGTGTTTCGAAGACGCACCCTTGCACATTCGAGACACAAAGCGCATCTTTTTCGCGCCGGATGTGCAGCGTTGGTGAGATCTCGAGGCACTTGCATTGTTTCGCGTCAGCAAGCGAAAGGATGCGTTCGACGGTATCGAATCCAATTTCCCGATCGAATGTGCGAAGCCAGATGCGCACCATGCGACGGCGCAAGGCAAGCGGGCGCGAAAGAAGATCCGCGATTGGAATCGATGTTGCTTCGGTGCAATGCGCTATCGCTTGGAAGGCATCGCTGGCGAGAGATTCGAGAAGTTCGTCATCGGCCTGCAGAATATTGGCGGAACGAGCGAGTGCCGCGCGGATGGAGACGACGGTTCCATTCGAGGCATCCGCGATTGCCGGAATAATCGCATGTCGCATTCGATTGCGTGGAATGGCGGTATCGGAATTCGATGCGTCCTCGCGCCATGCCACGCCATGCGCGGAAAGGAACGTGCGGAGTTCGTCATGGGAGAAGGCGAGGACAGGACGCATGAAAAAAAGCGGCGCGCCGTTTTTTTCGCGGTTGCGCGTTGGGAATTCGCGTATCGCGCGAAGGCCAGAAAGACCGGATGCGCCGCCACCACGAAGCAGTCGCAGCATGAGGGTTTCGGCGACGTCATCGCGCGTGTGGCCGGTACAGATTGCATCGGCGTGCGTTTCTGCCGCCATCCGTTCGAAGAAGTCGAGACGCGCCGCACGTGCAATTTGCTCAAGCGATCCACCGAGTTCCGAAAGCGGCGTCGAGGGCGCACCACGAAAAAACGGGATGTCAAGCGCCTTCGCCGTTTCCCGCACATGTTCTTCGTCGCCATCCGATGCATCGCCGCGAAGGCAATGGTTGAAGTGCATCACGCCAAGCCAGACTCCGCATTTGTCGCACCACGGCTTGAGCAGGTGAAGCAATGCAATCGAGTCGGAACCACCGGAGACAGCGGCCAGCAATCGCGGAAAAAACGGTGCGCCGTTTTTTTGCGCCTTGTGCTCGATCAGTGTGCGCAGTTGGTCGGCGAGCAAATCCATGTTCGCCGCGAAGAGTTCTGAAGTAACCGTTGTCCCTTCGCTACTCATTTGCGAGACGGTTGGCCTTTAACCACTTTTCGCATTCGGACTGCCACTCGATCCAGTATGGGCCATTGCCGCAGCCAAGGCCGTGTGCGCCGTCGGCCAGTTCGTGGTAGGTCACAGGCACGCCGGCCTTTTCGAGCGCGGCGACATAGAGACGGCTGTTTTCGACTGGCACCATCTGGTCCTTGCGCGAGTGCGCCACGAACGCGGGCGGGGTGTCGATTGTAACCATGCGCTCGTTCGAAAGGAACTTGCGGAGTTCATCGGTCTGGTCCGGGCCAAGCAGATTGTCGCGCGAACCGCCGTGGGTAATCGCTTCGCACATCGACACCACGGGATAAACGAGGATTTGGAAATCGGGCCGGCACGAAATGCGTTCAATGGAATCGACCGGAGCGGATTGGTCGCCGGGATCGAAATGCGTGGCGAGCGTGCATGCGAGGTGGCCACCGGCGGAGAAGCCGATGACGCCGATGCGTTGCGGGTCGAGACCCCTGGCGGGCGCGTCGCGACGGACAATGCGCATTGCGCGCTTCGCGTCGTTGAGCGGAAGCGGGTGACGGTTCGGTGCACAACGATATTCGAGCACCGCGCCAGAAATTCCGAATCCATTAAGCCAGCGCGCGATGTCGTGTCCCTCGTATGAGGAGCAGAGGCCGCCGTATCCGCCGCCCGGACAGATCAGGATAGTCACGCCATTCGGCTTTTCGGCGACATGCCAGGTTAATGTGACGATCTGGGCTTTTTGTCCGCCTTCGCCTTCGTTCCAGATGTGTATGGTTTCTGGATCCGCATTCAGGGTAGCCGTGGCGAGTGCTGCCGCAGCCGCGGCCCCTGCGAGTTTCATTTGCGTGGTTTCCATGGAGAATGTCACTGCGGCTTTTTCTTCATCGTCCGATCAAGCAGTTGCTTCAGCGCATCGTTGGCGACTTGCTCGAGCGCCTCGAGCTTGGCCATGCGCGTGAGCCGGAAGTGAAGGTGTTCGGTAAGTTGATGAAGGATGGTTTGGAGACGCGGATTGGCCACTTGTATTTCCGTGGGAAATCCGCCGAGCCTGATGCAGGCATCGACAAGGATGTTCGGGATCGAGTTCCACATCGCCATGACGCCGTTGTTCGGAACGATCATCGCGCTGAGGTGGACGTGGCGCGAAAGGGCATCGACAACGAGAAACTGATATGCGGGTGATTGCTGTCCGTTCGGCGCGGTTAAAAGCACATTCGTGGCGCGGAGGTCAGCCTGTGCGCAGCCGATTTCGCGCTTTCCGGCGCGCACGGCATCGAGCTTGGACTGGTCGGGCATTGCGCCGACAGTGCGCGGAGGCGGTGGCGGGGGAATCACGCGGGAGTCCGTCCATTTCCCCGAGGAATCGCGGAGGCGCGTGAAGACGCCGTCAGGGCGATGAGGACGGATCAACTCTCCATCCTCTTCGCTCCTAAGCGCGACTCCGAGAGCCTGGTTTAGCGCATCGCGGAAAATCTCTGCTTCGGCAAGGGAAAGGAACCATGGGGCGCGTCCGTCATGGAGCGTGCGGAAAAGCGGGGAGTCTGTCTTGGAAGGTTCGATGCCAAGTTTCTCCATTAGCGCGAGGTCGCGCGGCGCGAGAAGCTTGTCAGGGCCGAAGAGGACATTCGTCTGCGGGATGTTTACGGGATCGTAGAAGGGGGCGTCGCCGCCAATTTGCGAGATGAGATACGCTGACCGCCAGTCGGGAAGGAGGGAAATGATCGGGAAGCGTCCTGGCAATTTTAGCATGGCGAGAAGGCGCGTCTCGTCGGAACCCGGCTTCATGCGCAGGGCGAAATCTACGCCGTTCGGCATCCAGTTCCATGGCTCCATCTTGCGAAGCGTGGAAGCGAGGCGGAACAGGTCGCGCCAAAGTTCAAGGGGGATTGGATCTGGGTCGCTCATTGTCGGGGAAAAGTCCTAGGGTTCGGCGGTGGAGATCGCGCGCCATTGCGAGACGGTCAATTCTTCGGGGCGGACGCGCGGATCGAGATCGAGGGATTCAAGAATCGCGGTGGTACGTTCTGGAGGCATCGCGAGTGGTGCGGGCGCATGGCGCAAAGTCGTCGCGAGCTGCTTGCGACGATGGGAGAAGCCGAGTTTCGTAAGCGCCTCGAAGCGCTCGATCGCGGCGGGAGCGAGCGGTTCGCGGTCGTGACGCACGAGACGCACGATGGCGGAGGAGACCTCTGGCCGCGGAAAGAAGCACGTGGGCTTTACGACGCGGGCGATTTCGACATCGTAAAGGCGCTGTATCCAAACGCTCGCCAAACCGCGCGAGGAGTCGCGAGGCGGCGCCGCGAGGCGTTCCGCGACTTCGAGCTGGACGGTAACAACCATTCGCGGCGGCGCGAGACGGTGACGCGCCAAATCGATCAAAATGCGCGTGCCGCAAGAGTAGGGGAGGTTCGACACAAACGCCGCGAAGCGTGGCTGGGACGGCGCGTCTGGCATGGCGAGAAGTGCATCGAGGTCCTGCTCCAGCATGTCGCCGGGGATGACCTTCAGGCGACCCTGCGCCTCCTCTTCGAGCGCCTTCGGCAGACGCGCCGCAAGGACGGGATCCTTTTCGACAGCGATGACATTCGCGCCACGAGAAAGCATCCCCTGCGTGACGACGCCAAGGCCTGGCCCGACTTCGAGGACGTTGTCGCTGGGATTTAGCTCCGCTGTATCGACGAGAAAGTCGAGTGTATTCTGGTCGATCAGAAAATTCTGACCCAGTGTGCGGTTTGGCTTGAAGCCTTGTTCTGCGCACCACGCGGCAATCTGCGAGGGACTTGTAAGGTTGAGTTGCATGATCCGTTATTTCGTCTCGAACTCGACGCCCCATATTGCATTGGGCCCCGCGAATTTTCCGGCGTAGAAAACGGCGAGCCAGCGACCCTCGCCAAGGTACGCGATCGAAGGGTATCCAAAATCCTCGATTCCGTTGAGGCGTGCTACGCATCCGGCCTTTTCCCATTTGAGCGTTTTCGCATCGGCCGTCCAAAGATTGATCTCGCCATGCGCATCGGGCTTGCCAAAGTTGAAACGGCGCGTCTGTAGCGCGAGAAGGCGTCCAGGATGTTCGGGGTCCTCGATGACGCATGGGCTGGGATGGCCGTGGACAGGGCCGTTGTCGCCCATCACAAGCGTGGGCTCGCTCCATGTTGCGCCAAGGTCATCGCTCGTGAACTGCCAGTAGCCGGCGATTTTGTCGTCACGCGCAAGCAGCACAAGTCTTCCAGCGGAAAAAACAATGTCAGGCTCGTAAAGTTCGCGGCGCCCGCAGATGTCGATAGGGTCGCCCCAAGTGCGGCCGTCGTCCTGCGAAAGAGACATCCATATCCCGCCCTTAGGCCGATCTGGCGGGCGCGTATGGCCGACAAGCGCGAGGCCGCGACCGGGAATCCCGATGACGTGTCCAAAGACAGACCCCGTCTTGTTGAAGCTGATCTTTGCGGTGTCCACAAGTTCCCACGAAAGGCCATCATTTGAACGCCAGCCGATTATGCCGTTCGCGGTAGTGCCAGTGTAGGCCATGCCGAAAAGCACGACCGCGCCATCTGACGCAATGCCCATCGCGTTGTTGCCCATGTCCTCCCAGATTTTCGATTCAATAGGGATGACCGGGGCCATGAGCGGGGAAAAGCTTTTTGCGTTGTCGGTGGAAAGCGAGGTGGCCACGCATCCACGGCCTCCGACATGGCGGGCCGCCGCGACGCATGAGAGCGAGATCGTCCCGTCGGGAGTCCGCGCCAGCTTCGGCCATCCAAGGTGACATGCCGCGGCATTGCCAGGGGCATCGACCACAATGCGCGGCGCGCCGAAATTGCCGGCTTCAACTGCGGCGGAGGCAACGGACGAAAGCGCGCCAAGGGCTGCGGCTGCAAGAATCGTATTCTTCATTGGGCCGTCTCCATCGATGGAGTTTCATTGGATTCAGGCTCGCCTGCGTTTCCGTCCGGAGCTTCTACCTCCGCCGCAGGCGTGCGTGCCTTGAAAATCTTGCGCAGGCTGAATACATCGCGGAACACGAGCAACAGCATCAGGCCAATGAGTAGCACTGCGAAGGCGTTAGTGGCAATCTCGATGAAGCGCGGATGCGGCTTGCGGCGCGTGATGATTTCCCAAATCGCGAAAAGGATGTGCCCGCCATCAAGCACCGGAAGTGGCAGGAGATTGATCATCGCGAGATTCACGCAAAGGAAGCGGAGGAAGGCGAGCGAATTAACGAGTCCCGCCATCACTTGGTTCCAAAGGAGGAAGAAGATCATCACGGGCCCACCAAGGGCGCCGGCGGCGCGTTTCGCCTCTCCCTTGGCCTTTGGCGCGACAAGTGCGCGGAGAATGCGCGTGATGCTGCCGGCATCCGCCTTGAGCTGGCGCCACGGGTTGCGGTAAACGAGCCACGGCGAATGCCCGGCATTCGGATCGGCGAAGAGGATGCCTATCACGGCACGTTCGAGTTCGTCATCGATGCGTGGCGTCATCATGAGTTCAAGGACTTCGCCGCCGCGCATGACCGAAAGCGTCACGGGAGTCTCGCCCGCCGCCGAAATGAGAGTGATCATGTGTGACGGGGACGTGAGCGTTTCGCCATTGCAGGCGATGATCTCGTCGCCTTTCTGCATTCCGGCTTCCTCTGCGGCGGAATCTTCCTTCACGCCGCCAACTATGCACTGCTGCAGACGTGAAAGTCCCACAATGCGAAGTGTCTTGAAATCTTCGTCAGGCTCCACCATGGCAGTTAGTTCAACCTGCGAGTTCTCACGCGCGACGAGCACACGTACGCCATTCGTGACATCGCCGCTCAAATGGCATTCGACCACGAAATCGTTCCAGCTGGCGACTGGCGTTCCATTCACCGCGAGAATCTGGTCGCCAGTGATGAAGCCAGCCGTGGCGGCCGCGCTTTCCGACTTCACCTCGCCAACGGTCAAATCAGGACCAAA
Source organism: Kiritimatiellia bacterium (assembly GCA_045627705.1). GTDB lineage: Bacteria > Verrucomicrobiota > Kiritimatiellia > RFP12 > JBMNHG01 > JBMNHG01. The sequence continues at coordinate 27,821 of JAZQOE010000062.1, forward strand.
TGCCTTTCCTTGCGGAAGGATGAAGATGATCCACGCAAGGGCGACGGCAAGAACGATGTTGCCGAATGGCCCGGCAAGCGCGACCAGCACGCGCCGCCATGCGGAAATTTCGGGAAGTGGCGGAGATGATTTGTCGCCCTCTCCAGAATGGTCGCCCTGAATCTTGTCCATGCCGGAAGGATCAAGTTGGGGAAGCGCGACATATCCGCCAAGAGGAATCCAGCATACACGGTACTCGATGTCCTTCCTGCGCCATTTGAAGATCGCCGGGCCGAAACCAATCGAAAACACATCTACGCGCAATCCGAGACAACGCGCAGCGAGATAGTGCCCGAACTCGTGGATGAAAACAGCGAGTCCAAAAAGCAGGGCGACGGCTATTCCCGCGCCAATGCCCAAAAGCCAGTTAACCAGATTTTGCATAGAGGTAGGAATTTACCATTTCTGGGATTGCAAAGACATTGAAATCAAACAATGAGTTTGCAAGCGGCAAAACAAGTTGCCGTTCACCACAACTTGCCATCTCTTTTCTATCCATTGGACTCTCAGCGCACATCTATGGGATAATAGGCGCATGAACAACGAAAGCCTAGTTGTACACATCGTACTTAATTCCCACCTCGATCCCATCTGGCTGTGGAATTTCGAACAAGGCGTCGATGCCGCGCTCGCGACCGCCCGCACCGCCTGCGACATCCTCGACGATTATCCAGAAACACACATTACACGCGGCGAAGCATGGTTCTACGAGACCGTCGAAAAACACGATCCCGCGACCTTCCAGCGCATGCTC